>JAFUXN010000073.1 GCA_017477125.1 Selenomonadaceae bacterium | reverse complement strand
CCTCGGCAATATCAAATACCTGTCACGCTCGAACGGAATGCGCACCTTCTGCTGCCCCGCTCGACGATACTTATCATGCTCGCGCACCGCGGGAGGTCTCGGTCCGCGACGATAGTACGGCGCTCGATTGAACGGCAATCCGTACAGCGGTTCGAGCTCAACCGACGGGCTCAACATCGAACGCGCCTCAACCGTCGACCCGATCACCATCAACATCATCATCATCAACACCAACGTCAGCCGCCGCATCGACGTTCGCCTCCATCTATCGTTCAACATTATAATCCATTAATCCGCCTTTGTAATTAGCGCCGCATTAAATTTTGATTAAAAATCTCAACTTCGATTAAGATTTGGGAGCGAAGACCGTCCCGATCCGATCGCCATTGATGATCCGACGCAGTACGTTGAGCTCACTGCCCGGCGCGATCAACAGCGGAATGCCATGCTCGAGCACGACCTTCGCCGCGTTAACCTTCGTGTACATGCCGCCGGTGCCGAGCTTCGTCCCGGGACCGCCCGCCAGCCTCTCAATCTCGGGCGTGATCTCGTCGATCTCATCGATCAACGTCGCCGACGGATTGAGCTTCGGGTTGTCGGTATAGAATCCGTCGATGTCCGTCAAGATTATTAAAAGTTGAGCATCGATCAGCGTCGCGACGATCGCCGACAGATTATCGTTGTCTCCAATCCTGATCTCGTCGACCGCCACCGCATCGTTCTCATTGATCACGGGGATCGCGCCCATCTTTAGGATCGCGTTCAACGAGTTGCGCGAGTTCTCTCGAGCATGATCGTCATTGGCGTCGGCGCGCGTGAGCAGCAGTTGAGCCATCGTCTTGCCGTACTCGGCGAATACCTTCTCATAAGCATGCATCAGCACGCCTTGACCGATCGCCGCCAACGCTTGGTTCTCGGGGATCGTGTCGGGCTTCGACTTCAATCGCATGCGATCGATGCCTGCCGCGATCGCTCCCGACGTCACCAAAATGATCTCCCGCCCCGAATTGTGCAGGTCGGCTATCTCTTGGATCAATCGATCGATGCGGAAGAAATTCAAGCCGCTCGTCGCCGCGTGCGTGAGGGTGCTCGTGCCCACCTTGACGACGATCCGTCGCGCGTCCTTCAATGTCGATCTGATATTGCTCAATGAAATCCCTCCGTCGAGTTTTCGATCATTATACGTCGGCGGGCGAATGACCGCAACCTATTGACTTTGACGGCGACATTTGCTAAATTTAATCGATTTGACAACGAATGGAGGACATGACGATGAGTGACGATAAAAGCCCGAGCGAGACCGCCGAAAGCAAGTTGAGAATTATCATCACCGACGACTCGAGAATGCTCCGACGCAAACTCCGCGCGGATTTGGAAGCGCTGGGCTGCGAAGTGATCGAGGCGACCAACGGCAAGGAAGCGATCATGCTCGACCTGCAGAACGAACCCGACGGAATGATCCTTGACATCGTGATGCCCGAGGTCGGAGGCGTCGAAGCGTTGCAGGTCATTCGAGAGGTGAGCCCCGACGTCCCGATCGTCATGCTCTCGTCGGCGGGCACTCCTCAAAAGTTGATGCAGACGCTCAAGATGGGCGCGGTCGACTTCATTCAGAAGCCGTACATGAAAGAGCAACTGGTGAAGGTCGTGGAAATGCTCCGTCGCGAGAGGGAGAAACGCAAGAGCCGCAAGAAAATCGATGAGGCGACCGACGAGGCGACGCAATGAAGAGTCATGACTTCGGACAGTTCCTGTTCAACAGCGGGCGGCTCAACGAAGTGCAGATGTCGAAGATGATCGCGGCGGCGCGATGCGCGGAGCCGACGTTGGCGGTAGAAGCATTGTTTCTTCAATTGGTGTCGGCGACGGAACTGACGAACATACCGATCGAGCAACTGATCAGCGAACGTCAAGCGGCGCGCGCCGAACAGTTGAAGGACGGGCAATCGTTGAGACTGGCGCAGGCGCTGATCGACAACGGGTCGACGGATTATGTACAGCTCGAAAAAATATTGGACGAGTACCACGACCTGCAGGTGCCGCCGTTGGAATCGATGTTGACGATCTACTATGAGCGATTGCGTGAGCGGTTGGAGATCGATTTCCCGTTTGCGATCGATCTGATCCGATCACTGCATGAATTTATGTCTGACGAGTTGCGTTCGACGGTGGTGATCCTGCCGCCGACGGTTGAGGATCATTCGGGCGCGGTGGGCTCGAGCGTGAAACTGATCGGCGACCTGCCGGTGGTGACGGGTATATTCGCCGACGAGCAGACGCTGATGAAATTATCAACGCGATGCGACGACGCGACCGAGACGATTGAAGATGCCTTTGATGTGGTGGCGGAGTTGCTCAACGTGTTCACGGGTCATTTTGCGACGAAGGCGGCGATGCGTCGCGGGCTCGACGAGGAGCCGGAGCCTCCGCGTTGCGGCGAAGTGATCGGCGCGCCGAGCGGTTTCCATGTCTTGACGGACGTCGGCAAGTTCTTCCTCTACGTCAACGCCGATGAGATCTTCGAGAGTTGATCACAAATAAAACTTGACACTGCCGATATAACAGTGATAAACTACAGCCGTTCGTGCGGAGAGTTGTCCGAGTGGTTTAAGGAGCACGACTGGAAATCGTGTGTGCGTTGATAGCGTACCGAGGGTTCGAATCCCTTGCTCTCCGCCAGCCTGTGTGATCGGTTGTGAGCACAGAGGTTCAGTTTTTCCGAACGTTAATACCGGACCGGCAATCTCGCCAGGGCTGATGCAGCAACGAGAGTTTCTTGCGACTCCGGCTGCTTCGGAGTTGGGACTGAGCCTTTGTGCTGACAACCGAAGATCATTTTGAGGGTGCGCCTTCGACGTGCCCTTTTTTTTAGCTGATTGATGCAGGAGGCGAAACGTTTTGGCTCATGAAGCCCTGTACACGCGCACGCGACCCCGAAATCTCGCGCAGCTCGTCGGTCAAGAACACATCAGCACGCCCTTGACCCGCGCCGTCAATCAGGATCGTCTCTCGCATGCTTATCTGCTCGTCGGCACCCGCGGCACCGGCAAAACTTCGACCGCTCGTTTGCTCGCTCGCGCCGTCAACTGCGACACCGTTTTCAACGCGCGTCAAGAGAATCGAGCGCTCGCCGCAAAAGAAATTCCATGCGGGAAGTGCGACGCTTGCCGCAACTTCGATCGCTCGCCCGACAACGTTGAGTTCGATGCCGCATCAAATCGCTCCGTCGAAGACATCAGCCGCCTCCTCTCGACCGTCTACCTCGCGCCCATGCAATCGCGCGTCAAGACGTTCATCATCGACGAGGTGCACATGCTGTCGTTCGAGGCGGTCAACTCCATCCTCAAGCTCATTGAGGAGCCTCCCGATAACGTCATTTTTTTTCTTGCAACAACCGAATATAATAAAGTTCCGCTCACGATCCGATCGCGCTGTCAAATTCTCAACTTCAAACTGATCGGTCGAGACAAGATCGCCGATTACATCGTCAAGGTTGGCAAGCATCTGACGATCGAGATCGAGCGGGACGCCGCAATGAAGATCGCTCGCCTTGCGCGCGGGTCGATGCGCGACGCCCTTACTCTCGTCGATCAATGCTACTCCATGCTCGACGGCGATGTTCTCACGCTCGATCGCGTCGATGAAACTCTGGGGCTCGTCGCCGATTCCGATCTCGACGATCTCATAAGCGCCGTTCGCTCGAAGGAGCGCGCCAAAATTTCTTTGCTCACGTCGAAGGTGTTTGCGTCGGGCATCACCGCCGCCAACTTCGCCGAGGACATCATCACGCGCGCCCGCGATCTCATCACCGCGCTCAACGATAATCAATCCGCCGATTTTTATTTCTACGAGCGAATGATCGATCTGTTGAGGAAGGCGGTCGTCGAAATGCATTCGTCGGGGATCGCCGATATCATTCTCGAAACCACGCTGTTGAAATTGACCGTCGACCCCGCGCCCGTCATGATCAGCGGCGGCTCGCAATCGGCTCAATCGGATCAGCAATCGACGGCTCAAACGTCGGCGCCCGCAGATAAATTTGATGCGGTGCGGAGTGAACTGGTCGACGATAAAAACCCCGAGGCGCATGCGACGGGCACTCAACTGCTCAAGGCGCTGATCAAATACTTCACGTTGACCAAGAAGGCGAACACCGTTTCATCGCTCAAGGAGGTCGAGCGCGCCGACTTCGACAACAACACTCTGACGCTGACGTTCCAAACGGGATTCAAGCAGCAGGCATTTGATATGAATTACCGCGCGGAAGTCGAATACGCAACCAACGCACTGCTCGAGAAGATGATCAAGCTCGAGTGCAAGAGCATAGAGGGCGCCGTCGAAAAGAAATCGGATTTCGCGACGGCGGTGGCAAAATCAAAACCGAAAACGCGACGTCGGCTCGTGCAGGCGCATGATCTGTTCGAAGACCTCACGTCTAATTTTTGATTCAAACGTTGGGGAGGAATTTACATGGCACAACCGCCGAAGTTCAACATGAACGACATTCTGAAGAAGGCGCAGGAACTGCAAAAAAATCTCGAGAACCAAAAGGCGAAGCTCAAAGCGGAGCTGACAACGGTATCGGTCGGGGGCAACGCGGTATCGGTGACAGTCGACGGCGAGAAGGTCGTGCAGTCGATCAAGATCGATCCCGATCTGGTTGCCGACGGCGATGTGAGCGTGATTGAAGACTTGGTGGTGAGCGCGATCAACTCCGCCAACGCCGAAGTCGACAAGAAGGTTGAGGCGCAGATGAGCGCAATGGCGGGTCCCGCGCTCAATGCTCTGCCGGGGCTGGGCAATCTGTTCGGCAAATGAGATGAGCTCGAAAGCAATGGCAGCCTTGATCGATTCTCTGCAGAAGTTGCCGGGCATCGGTCATAAGAGCGCGACGCGGCTCGCTTATCACATCGTCGGGTTGAGCGACAACGATGTCAATCTGCTCGCCGACACCATTCGCGACATCAAGCAGAACACTCGCCCGTGCTCGATCTGCTTCCGAACGATCGACGCCAACATGGAGGTCTGCGACATTTGTTCGTCGACCGAACGGGACTCGTCGATGATCTGTGTGGTCAAGGACACTCGCGATCTCGATGCGCTTGAGCGCGTCGGATTTTATAAGGGCAAATATCATGTGACGGGCGGATTGATCTCGCCGTTGTCGGGCGTGACGCAAGAGGACATTCGCCTGAAAGAATTGATCGGGCGCGTGGCGGAGGAGGACGTGAAGGAGATCATCATCGCGTTCGAGCCGACGGTCGAGGGAGATGCGACGGCGCTTTTCATCTCTCGACTGTTGACGCCGGCGGGAGTGAAGGTGACCAAGCTCGCGCGCGGGCTGCCGATCGGTACGGATTTTCATTCGACCGACTCACTGACGATCGTCAAGGCGATCGAGAATCGGACTTTGGTTTGAAGAGGTGACCTGATGAACGCCGAAATGATTGAGTACGCCGCAGGTGCGGTGGTGGGCGTGGTGCTGATCGTTGTGATTGTCAACCTGCTGACCCTCCCGTTCCAACTGCTGTTCAAGTTGATCATCAACAGCGTGGTCGGCGCGATTATGCTTTACATCATCAACTTGGTTGGGCTGATAACGATCAAAATTACTTT
The DNA here is from genome assembly GCA_017477125.1 of Selenomonadaceae bacterium. Taxonomy (GTDB): domain Bacteria; phylum Bacillota; class Negativicutes; order Selenomonadales; family Selenomonadaceae; genus Quinella. The sequence continues at coordinate 31,623 of JAFUXN010000073.1, read as the reverse complement.
CATACACTGCTTCATCGCGGGAACGTTTGGAGTGCCGGGCGTGATAGGTCTGATGATCTACACGTACATGTTCAAGCACTGACGGTTTGGTTCTGCGGCAGATTGAGGGGTTCCCTATGAAAAAAATTTTGATCAATCATACTCAGAAGAAGACGAGAGCGGCGATCGTTGAGGACGGCGTGCTCGTCTCTTATTATGTTCACGACGCGGAGAATCCGCAGATGCTCGGCAACATCTACAAAGGTCGGGTGCAAAACGTCTTGCCGGGCATGCAAGCGGCGTTCGTCGACGTCGGCATGAGCAAGAATGCGTTCCTGCAGTTCGGCAAGAGGCATGCGCCCGATCTTGAATTTGGCGATGATGTGTTGATTCAGATCGACAAGGAAGCGGTCGGGACAAAGGGACCGCGCGCGACGATGTCACTGTCGATCCCGGGGCGTTGGGTGGTGCTGCTGCCGAACACGAAGAATTTGGGCGTGTCGCACAGGCTGAACGACGAGGCGCGCAGTCGACTGTTTAAACTGGCGTCGGAACTTCGTCCGCCGAATTGCGGCTTGATCATGAGGACGGCGGCGGCGGAATGCTCCGAAGGCATGTTGGCTGAGGAGATCGATGAGCTGTATAAGCGTTGGCTGACGATCGACGAGGCGGCGCGCAAGAAGCGGGCGCCGTCGCTGATCCACAATCATAATGATTTGTTGCGGACGGTGATACGTGAGGAGCTCGATGACGAGGTCGGCATGTTTGCGATCGACAGTTTGAAGATGTATTTGAGGGCGGTGGCGTTGACGCGGGAGTTGTCGCCGCAGCTGACGAATCGGCTCGAGCGCTACGAGGGGACGAAGTCGATCTTTGACGCGTTCGGGCTTGAGGAGGAGATCAAGAAGATCAGCGCGCGTGAGATCGAGTTGCCGAGCGGCGGAGCGATCGTTGTCGAGCGGACGGAAGCGATGACGGTGATCGATGTGAACACGGGCAAATTCTACGGCGGGAGCGATCTTTCGGAGACGGTGTTCAAGACGAACTTGGAGGCGGCGGAGGTGGTGATGCGGCAGTTGAGGTTGCGAGACATCAGCGGGATCATCATCGTCGACTTCATTGACATGAATCGATCGGAGCAACGGGAACAATTGATGATTTACTTGCGCGCGAAGGCGGTAGGTGATCGCAAGCGCGTGCATGTGGTCGACATGACGCCGTTGGGCTTGGTTGAGATCACTCGTCGCAACAGCCAGTGAGCAAAAAAAATCAGCGTCGGCACTTGAGTGTGCGGGCGCTTTTTTCATGCTTGGATCGTCAGCGCGGGGTAGGCGTTTAAGTCGTGGTCGGCGAAGTCGTTGACGAGCGATTGATAGTAGCCGCGGCAGGCGATCATTGCGGCGTTATCGGTGCAGAGAATTTTCGACGGGTAATAAAATTTGAAGCCGCGTCGTTCGCATTCCGCGCGGAGTTTTGATTCGAGTGCGGAGTTGGCGGCGACGCCTCCCGCCAGCACGATCGATCGCAAGCCCGATCGTTTTGCGGCGTCGATGGTCTTATCGGTCAAGCTGTCGACGACGGTACGTTGAAAGCTCGCGGCGACGTCGGCGTTATTGATCGTCTCGCCGCGCATTTGAGCGCTGTTGAGATAATTGAGCACGGCGGATTTCAAACCGCTGAAACTGAAATCGTAATCATCGACCTTGGGCTTGGGGAAGTCGATGGCGTTTGGGTTTCCTTCCCGAGCGAGCTTATCGATCTGAGGACCGCCGGGGTAGGGCAGTCCCATCACTCGAGCGATCTTATCGAAGGCTTCTCCCGCGGCGTCGTCGCGCGTTTGACCGAGGAGCTCAAAATCGTTGTAAGATTTCATGTCGATCAATGCGGTGTGACCGCCCGAAACAATCAACGCCATGAACGGCGGCTCGAGGTCGGGATGAGATAAAAAATTGGCGAAGATGTGACCTTGCAGATGATTGACGGCGATCAACGGACGGTCGAGAGCGAAGGCTAAAGTTTTGGCGGCGGCGACGCCGACGAGCAACGCGCCGACGAGCCCGGGACCATGAGTGACGGCGATCTGATCGATGTCGGCGAGCCCGAGTTGAGCATCGCAGATGGCTTGATCGATGACGGGCATGATGTTGACGATGTGGCGACGGGAAGCGATCTCGGGCACGACTCCGCCGAACTTACGATGCAGAGGGATTTGGGTCGAAATGACGTTGGAGAGAATTGTTCTGCCGTTGAGCACGATGGCGGCGGCGGTCTCGTCGCAACTCGTTTCGATCCCGAGCGTGATTATATTTTTATCCATTGATCGATCCTCCGTCGGTTCAATAGTTCCAGAGCGCTTCGTTGGCTTTGAGCCACTCTTCAACGGCATGCCCGATGATCCTCTTGCCCTCTTCGTCGGGGTGCAGCCCGTCCGACGTCAAATCCGCGCGGAGCTCACTGCTGTCGTCCTCGAACGCCGACGTCAGATCGATGTGATAAGGTTGCTTCCTGATCCAATCGCACAGGAATTGATAATGCGTCTGCCAATCGTACGGCGGCAGCTCGATGAATTTACTTTTCTTGATCAGTTTGGCATTGACGGGCGTGGGCGTGATAAACACCGGCGTGATCCCGTAGTAATTGCACTTGTCGACCAGCGCCCTGTAATTCGATACCGAATGCCAGCCGAAGATCGTCCCGCGGTAATCGTTGACGCCCGCCATGATGATCAGCACCTTGGGTTCGAACGGCAGCACGTCATTTTCAAACCGCTCAACGATCACGTCGGTGGTGTCGCCGCTCTTGCCGAGGTTCTTGACCGGCACATCGCAATAAGTCTCCCAGTTGTAGATCGTCATCGACGGGGGAACGGTGACCGCGCCGCCGCCGTGGGTGATGCTGTCGCCGAGCGCGCAAACTTTATTGGGCGACGTGACTTTGAACGAGACGTTATCGGTACGCTCCGACCACTCCGACATCGCAAAGCCGTGATGAGACATCGCTCGCACGCGCCAATAATAATCGCCGCCCTCGTTGACGGGATATTCATCGTAGAAATCATAAGCGTCATCGTTGCCGGACTTGAACGCCTCATACGAGCGAACGAGCTCGTCATTCTTGAACACTTGAATCTGATAGTAATCGGCGCCGAAGGTGGGAATCCACGAGTAGACGGGATAAAGCGGACCGTAATCCATCTTCTCAAACTCGGTGGTGGGGCGCGGCGCGATCGGATTGGTTTCGATCTGAGTGACGTCGATATCGGGCTTGATGATCCTGCCGTTGATGTCGAGCGCGGCGACGTGGAAAACTTTGCTGACGTTATCAACCTCGAGCTCTATGCCGTTGATGTAAGTGGTCGAGACCTCGTTATCGAAAGAGACCTTATAACGGACGGCGCCGGGCACGAGCTTCCACGACAGACGCACGATGGTACGAATGCCGGCGGCTTGCTCGACGGTCGGCTCGCTGATCTGTTCGATTTCGGGCTCGACGGTTGGGGGAGCGGGCGGCGTCGAGTCGTCGGCGAGGGTGGTGACGGCGGTGAGCAACAGGAACAAAAAAAACGTCAGCAGGAGCGCAATTTTTTTCAAACAGATTCCTCCCAACGCTTATAAAGTTGGTCGATCTCGTCGAGCTTGGCGTTATGATCGACGGCGAGACGGGACAATGTTTGAGGGTCGACCTCGCTGTTGATCTCGTGCTCGATCAATTTCAACTCCATTTCAGCCATAGCGATTTGCGCCTCTAATCTCTCGACAGCCTCTTGAGACAACGGCTTCGAGATTTTTTTTGATTTCGGCGGTGTAAATTCGTCAAGTGTCGGCGACGTTCCTGCCGATTTTTTGACGGGCGGCAATTTATTTTTGACCGCGGGCTCGAGCTCGATGACGCGATCGGTGACTTTATCGAGCAGATATCGATCGTGCGTGACGATGAGCACCGTGCCTTCGAAGTTGAGCAACGCGTTCTCGATCGCTTCACGCGCGGGCAGGTCGAGGTGATTGGTCGGCTCGTCGAGCAGCAAGAAGTTGGCACCGGTCAAGATCAGTTTGGCGAGAGCGACGCGCGTCTTTTCTCCGCCCGACAACGATCCGATCGGTTTGGTGACGAGGTCGGCGTAAAGCTCCAAACGAGCGAGCTCCGAGCGCGCGCGTTCGATGGTCAATCCGAATGTGTTGATCAGTTCGTCGATCGGCGTTGAGTCCTGATCCAAATCCTCATGCCCTTGCGACAGGAAACCGACCTTGACCCGATTGCCGATCTTGATTGTGCCGTCGTCCGCTTTGAGCTCGCCGACGATCAACTTCAGCAGCGTCGACTTCCCGACGCCGTTCTTGCCGATCAGCCCGACCTTCTCGCCCTTGAGAATCTCGATCGAGAAGTCCCTGATAATATTTTTAAAGTTGAGCCCCTCGATGATGAGCACCTTATTGGCGGTATCGGAGGCGTCGAGCAGATTGATGGTCGGCGTCTCTTGAGCGGGAGGCTTTTCGATCCGTTCGAGCCGATCCAATTTCTTCTGTCGACCGCGCGCCTGCTTGGCATTGACGCCCGCCTTATTGCGACGGATATATTCTTCTTCGCGAGCGATCGCCTCCTGCTGCTTCTCATACTCCTTCAACTGATGCTCGAGCCGTTCACTCTTGAGCCGCGCGAACTTCTCATAATTGCCGACGTAGACGGTCGCCCGATGATGATCGATGTCGATGATCTTGTCGACGCAGTGTTGAAGGAAATGCCGATCGTGAGTGACGGCGATCACCGTGCCGTTGTAATTCTTAACGAAGTTCTCAAGGAAGTCGATTGAGTAGATGTCGAGATGATTGGTGGGCTCGTCGAGGATCAGAATGCGCGGCTCGACGATGAGCGCCTTGCCGAGCGCGATCTTTGCGGACTCTCCGCCGCTGAACTCATTGGGATTTTTGATCAGATCGTCATCGTTGAAGCCGAGCCCGTAGAGAATTTTTTTAGCCTGAAACTCTTGAGCGCCGTCGCTTATCAAAAGTTCGTCGAGCAGAGTCCGCGCGGAAAATGTGGGAATCTGTTCGGCGTAACCGAAATCTTCTTGGCGGGTGCCGCTGATGGAGCCGCCGTCGGGCTCGAGCGAACCGACGATTAATTTGAGGAGGGTAGACTTGCCGGCGCCGTTCTTGCCGACGATGCCGACCTTTTCCTTGTCGTCGATGCGGAAGCTGACATCGGATAAAATGAGGCGTTCGCCGAAACTTTTATTGAGATTTTGAGCCAGGATCATTTGATCGTTCCTCTCGACATGATTTTGGTCGATTATAGCATGAGATCGTCGGCAATCACAACAACACGCCGCGAATGGTTTCGAGGTCGGGCGAGCCGTCGGGCTGCAGCGGGCACTCGTCAAAATAAATCCAATGGCACTTTGCCGCCGTCATCAATCTGCCGCGACAGACATTTACGATGCAGTTTTGCGGAATATCATAAGCTCGAGCGGCATCGATGATCGCGTCATACACCACGCCCGTCTCAACACAGAGCACCTTGCGAGGTCCATGATGTTTTTTGTGTTCCTCCGACATTTTGCGCCTGGTTTCTTCGCTGTGATGCGATCCTTTGTTCGACGCCCCGATTTTTGTCTTAGTCTCCTCTTTATGTTTCTTGCCCCGCCTTGCCTTCGATTGGTTTTCACACCGTTCTTTGCTGAGCTTCTTGCCTTTGTTTGCCTCTGACAGCCGCCGACGCAGCTCGGGATTTTTCATGTTCTCGGTGACAGCCGCCGATATTTTTTGGCGTTCAGCCTCGGTACGTTTTTTGCCGGTATTTTTTTGTGAGATACGCCGCTTGGCTTCTTCGGAGAGTTTATGTCCGTGTCCGCCCAGACCGCCTTTATCAAAATTGTAGCCGTTCGGGTTCAGCGTATCGAGAGCCGCGATCCACTCCTGTTCGAGCCGATTGAGTTCGTCGTACGTCTCGCATTCCTCAAGGATTTCGATTTTGCAGTTCTCCCAACCATGAGCATTAAAAACTCGATCGACGATCAATTTGTCGTGCTTATGCCGTTTAATGCGTTCGCGAAGAGTTTTCGTCGTTTGTCCGACGTACTGCTTGCCGTTGGTGGTATCGGTGAGCAGATAGACCACCATCGACTTGTCCATAATGTCATCCATTGTCTTGCCTCGCTTTCCTATTGACACCCACGGGCAAGATTGCTAGAATAATGCAGAAGGCTTCGCCCGTGTTTGGTTTTTTGTTGTCAACCTGATCATACCATGACGCGAAGCCTTTAGCAATATCAAATTTTTTTTTGCAATAAAAGAGCCCCCGTCAAACGCGGAGGCTCGCTGATTATATTTCGATGTAAGAAATTCGTTTTGGATTGTCGGACGGTGCCGCTTGATCTCAGAAGAAGAACTCGACACGACCGAAGAGACGCTCGGCGTCGCCATCCCCTTGGATGTACGAACCGTTAAAATATTTACAAAGTACAACGATGCGATCCATCGGGCTCCACGAGGCACCTGCGACAACACCCTTGGTGCCTGCGAACGCGTCATCCCAGTTGATTGCGCACAACGAGGTGTTGGAGCCGAGCTTCTTGTAGCCTGCCCAAACAGCCCACGAACCCTTCTTGGTTTTCTGATTGCCGCCGCCGTAGAGATCGCCGTACTTGAACAGTGCCTGCCAAGAATTGTCTTCGTAATCGGCTTTGGTGTTCTGTGCGAACGAGCCCCACAGCTGAGCCTTACGACCGAACTTGTAACCTGCGTTGACCGACCAGATGTTGGCCTCGTCGACATCGCCATGCTTGCTGTAGTTGTAGTTGCGATTTGCCTTGGTGCCGAAGTCATCATCTTCGATGTGGTAGTACGCCGCGCCGCCGAACAGACCATGCTCAGCCGGGCTGTACTGCACGTTGATTGCCTGGAAGCTCGACGGATCAGTGCCGCTGCGTCCCGAAGCGCCAACCGCATCGAAGAAGTTACCCTCGCCGTTGGAGCCGGACTGTCTGCCGTCCCATGCGCCCGCATGACGTTCCCAACCGCCGGCGGTGCCCGCGCTCAAACGACCTGCATAGATCGTAGCCTTGAGGCGATTGCCGAAGGTAACCTCGGCGCCGGAGTATTCGGTATCCCAAACGATACCGTCTTCATTGGTGTACAACGGTTGCTTACCGACTTTGACCTGGAAGTTGTCATAATCGCCCTGCGCCCAACCACGAACCAGGTTGAAGTCGCTGGAATCGTTGCGGCTCATGTCGTTATGAGCATCGATACGAGCGCGGAGTGTCCAGTGGTCATTGACGTGTGCGATCGGCTCGAAGCGGAAGATCCAGTCGTCCTGATTGATCTTCTTCTTGCCGCCGTAGATGCTGTCGGCGCGGTGGCTCTTGTAGGTGTACTCGATTTTGCCCTGCCACTCAACTTTGTCGGCATACTTCTCGAGCTCTGCAACGCGGACGCCGAGGTTGTTGAGCTCCTCAGCGAACTCTGCCGCAAGACGATCGAGAGCTGCACGGTCGGTGCCCTGCGGATTACGCGCAAGAGCTTTCGCGACCATCTGCGCCATCTCATAACGGGTGATGTTGCGGTTGCCGAGGAAGGTTCCGTCGCCGTAACCTTCGATGACACCGTCGGCTGCCAACTGGGTAACTGCGTCATATGCCCAGTGACCTGCCGGCACATCGCTGAACGGGTTCGCCGCTGCGAACGTGGTGGATGCTGCGCCCACGACGAGAGCCGTCGTCAAGGCTGCTGCCAAAGACTTTTTCATTACAAACTCCTCCTTGAAGAAGTTCACGATAGAAATTATTTCGGCGAGCCTTTGGTCGGAGCAGATCCTTCTGTGAGTGTCCACGTTTCCTCAAGATTTCCTTGCTCTTCCCTCAAGCCGCGCTGATAATAGCATACCGTTTTTCGTTTTGCAAGCCCTTTAGGTCAATTTCACCTAAACTTCATTCAGAAATATTTCATCGAATAATATGAAAGCAATCTGATTGGCGACAACGGAAGGTCGCGAATCGAAATTGACTTTTGATCGGCGAATTGATAAACTGCCGACAGCGATTATAGAACGGAAATCTAAAATTTTTATGAGGGAGGTCGTCCGATGGTCAAGCAAAATGTTTTCGGCAATGCATTCGGGGTCGACGCCGGCATGATGCAGATTGCCGTCTTCCCCAATCGGAGCAAGCGGCGCGCGATTGAGATCGTCGATCGCATCTTCGACTTCTACGATAATAAAGATGTGCGCCTCGTCATGCAGGCCGCCGACGCCAGATTCTTTCGCAAGGAGAGATACGGATTGCCTTGCGTCGAACGCGTTCATATCGATATGGCGCTGTCGATCGGCGGCGACGGTACTCTGCTCGGCGTCTGTCGCCGCTTCACCGATCAAACCGTCCCCGTCTGCGGCATCAACATCGGCACCCTCGGTTTCCTCGCCGACATCGAGACCGAAGAACTTGAGGTGCATCTCGCCAAAATCCTCTCGGGAGAATATAACATTGAACATCGTCTGCTGCTCGACGCTTGCGTTAAAAATGAGTTCGGCGAAAAACATCTCGGCAAGGCGATCAACGATGTCGTCATTGCCAAGGGCGGCGCCGCTCGCATGCTTCACTTCGGACTCTACATCAACCAAACTCATCTGATGGATTACAAAGCCGACGGGCTGATCGTGTCGTCGCCGACGGGCTCAACCGCTTACTCGTTGTCGGCGGGCGGTCCGATACTCAATCCGACGATCAGGGGCGTGTTGCTCACTCCGATCTGCGCTCATACGTTCCAGATCAGACCGTTGGTCGTCGGCGAGAACGATCTGATCCGATTGAAGATCGGCAACGTTCACCAAGATGTGATCGTCACGCTCGACGGGCAAGAGAGTTTCTACGTTCAGCCCGGCGATGAGATCATCGTTCGCAAGGCAAACACCACCGCTCAGATCGTCAAGTTCGAGGACAAAGATTATTATAAAGTGCTGCGCACCAAACTCCTCAGCTTCTGATCAAAAATAGCGCGCCCCCGCCTGCTCATGGGGCGGCTGTCGCGCTTCACCGTCGGCAACCCAAATATCTTTGAGATTAGGTGATCGGAAGTAAGAAAGAAGTAGCGCTCCGCCGCGCGAACAGGAGGGCGCTACTTTCTTCAACCGTCACCCCTAACATAAAAGGAGCGAGCCGCCGGCATCGGAGGCGGGCGCTCCCTTCTTTTTCTCAAACTCCATAAAAAAAGGCGTCGCCGCCGTATCGCGGGGCGGACGACGCCAACCCGTTGATCGGCACTAAAAATATTATCAGCAACCTCGGATTGTTGGCTCGATGCAAGGAGAGGAGCGAGCCGCCGGCATCGAAGGCGGGCGCTCCTATTTTTATCCGCACCCATTCAACCGTTGCGCTCAACCGTGGGAGGAGCGAGCCGCCGGCTTCGAAGGCGGGCGCTCCCTATCTTCAATCATTCACTCGGCTTGGTCACAACCGCCCGATCGATCTCCCGCCCGTCGGGCAGATAACATTTTACGACCAGTTCATCATCACTCGCCTCGAGCGTCAGATAATTATCCGTCTCGGGCTGCGGCGCCACATACTCATCGAGCTCGTGATCAATCCATATCGGATATCGAACGTCGCCCGCCAGCCCCGTCAAGATGTACAACGCCCCATGCTCCGAGCGTTCGAAGTTGAATATCCGTCCGCGATTGCGATACGTGTGTAGGTGCGCCGACAGCACCAGATCGATCCCAAGCTCGTCGAACAGCGGCATGAAGTCTTGCCCCGATTCCGAAATGCCCTCCTGCCGTTCGGGGCGACCGATGATCCGATACTGCAACACGTCTCGATGCAATAACACCACGCGCCATTTTCGATCGCTCGCCTCAACGTCGGCTCGCAACCACGACTTCTGCTCGTCGATCAACCCCGCAAAGGGCTCCGTGTTGAGCACGATCCAATGCACATCGCCGCGGTCAAACGAGTAATAATATCGTTCGAAGGCGGCGATGTTGTTCGACGGCACATCAAACAGTTTGAGATAAGCAACGGGCTCGCGAACTTCCCACTGCCGATTGTAAGTCTCATGATTGCCCATCACCGGCACGAACGGAATCCGATCGATGAACGGCGCGCCGTCGAACCAAGCCTGCCATTGCGTCCGATCCTCGCCGTTGTCAACAATGTCCCCGACGTTGATGAAAAACTCCGCGTCGGGATTTTTTTCGTACGCCGCCATCGCCACCGACGCCCACACTCCATAATCGGCGCATTGACTGTCGGGGAAGATCAACGCCTTGAACGAATTGCCGTCGGCAGTCTTTAGAGCATGCCAATCGGTTCGAGCGCTGCCGTCGACCACGCGATATTTGTAAGCGGCGCCCGCCTTCAGATTATCGATCCGCGCGGAGTACTGGTGATGAGTGTGCTCGTCGTCGTCGAAGGAGCAGTCGACCGCTTTGATCGATCGGATCGTGTCGTCGAGCTGCAATTCAATGATCGGATCGCTCAACGGCTCGTCGGCTTGAAACATGATCGTTCGCGACGTCGACGGATCGGCGGTGATGATCTGCCGGAGATTCTTCACCTCGAGCTTTGAAAAATTATCAACGGGCTCGCGTTCGGTACCGCATGCCGTCAACAGCAAGCCGCTCCCCAACATCGCCATCAAAAATTCTCGCCTGGTCATGTCATCGCCCTCCGTTCGTGAGCTTGTAAACGGTCAGCATCTCCTCAATCGGATCGGTCGAGCGCGATTGTTTATAGCCGCGCCTCATTCGTCCCGCGCCGCTCCTCACTTCCAAATAATAATACGCCTTCCGTTTGTAATCCTCAACGTTGCCGTGCTTCTCGTCGTACTGCAATCGATTCTCCGCATGCGCGCTCGTAAATCCGATCAAGATGTTGAGCGCCAACATTCGACCCTCCCGCGGCAAGAACGAGTCATCTTCAATGTTCAACGGGTAGAGCTTCAATTGACCGTCCGCCGTCGGCACCATCACCATCAACAACGGAAATTTCCTCGCGCCGTTGATCGTCAGCCACTCGTCGCCCGACGGCATCGCCACCGGATAATTCCCGTTCGGCAACGCAATCAATTGTCCGTCGTCGATATAGCTCAACGCTTTGCTCGGAATGATCTCCTTGTGGTAAGCGTTCTCCCGTCCCTCGAAACCGATCCCGTACCCGAGCACCACGCATGCGATCGACATCATAAAAAATAACACGGCAATCGCCGCGTACACTTCCGTTTGGTACGGATTCCAATCCTCAATCTCCGAGTTCGCTATCAACTTCATGAGCTTGACCGATTCGGTGTTCGATCGAGTAAGCTCGTCGTCGTCAATCTTCCTCATGTCAATACTCCGCCACCGCGTTCACGCCCAACGGATTGCCTGCCACGCATTGGTTGAGCGCCTTCAGCACTTCCTTCTCCGACTTGCCGAGTATCCAACCCAAAATTTTGATCTCCGCATAGATCATCAGACGCTGGTCGCGATTCTCCTTGCTGCTCGTGTAATTCAACTGCTTGTACTGTTCAAGCTTCTGATTGTATTGCGCCGACACTTCATTCACCCGACGCATCTTCTCCGGCACCGAACTGAATTGCTCTATGATCTCTTTGCGTTCGTTGCGCAATTGATCCGCCATCATCAACACTCCTCTCGCCAACCATTATACACCATCGACCGCTGTATGCAATCGAAGTATATTGTATTTTGACCTCGAAACCCTATACAAACTATAATCGAGCGATTATAATTCAAGCCGTTCACGACAACCAATGAATTTTTTCGAAGGAGAGATTCCCAATGGCAGACATGAAGAATTACGTCGAAAGCGTTCTCGAGCTCGTCAAGCAGCGCGATCCCGATCAGCCCGAGTTCCATAACACCGTCAAGGAAGTCCTCACGACGATCGTCCCCGTGCTCGAAAAAAATCCGAAGTACGCCGAGGCGAAAATTCTTGAGCGCATGGTCGAGCCGGAGCGCGTGATCACCTTCCGTGTGCCGTGGCAGAACGACAAGGGCGAGATTCAGATCAATCGCGGCTACCGCGTCCAGATGAACAGCGCCATCGGTCCCTACAAGGGCGGCTTGCGCTTCCATCCGTCGGTCAACCTCTCGATCCTCAAGTTCCTCGCGTTCGAGCAGGTCTTCAAAAATTCGTTGACCAGCCTGCCCATCGGCGGCGGCAAGGGCGGTTCGGATTTCGATCCCAAGGGCAAATCCGATAACGAAGTCATGCGCTTCTGTCAGTCGTTCATGACCGAGCTGTTCCGTCACATCGGACCTCATACCGACGTGCCCGCGGGCGATATCGGCGTCGGCGGTCGCGAGATCGGTTTCCTCTACGGTCAATATAAGCGCATTCGCGATGCTTACGATGATGCGGTGCTCACCGGCAAGGGCTTGACCTACGGCGGCAGCTTGACCCGCACCGAGGCGACCGGCTACGGTCTGCTCTACTTCGTCAAGAACATGCTCGCCGACAAGAACGATTCGATCAAGGGCAAGACGGTCGTCATCAGCGGCGCGGGCAATGTCGCGATCTATGCAATCGAGAAGGCTCAACAGTACGGCGCAAAGGTCGTCACCTGCTCCGATTCCAACGGCTATGTCTACGATCCCAACGGCATTGATCTCGCGGTCGTCAAGCAGATCAAAGAGGTCGAGCGCGGACGCATTAAAGAGTATGCGGCGCGCGTTCCGAGTGCCGAGTACCATGAGGGCTGCAAGGGCGTTTGGACAGTGAAATGCGACGTGGCTCTTCCGTGCGCAACGCAGAGCGAGCTCGATCTCGACGCGGCGAAGACTTTGGTCGCCAACGGCGTCAAGCTCATCGCCGAAGGAGCCAACATGCCTTCGACCCTCGACGCGATTGATTACTTCCAGAAGAACGGGATCATGTTCGGACCGGCGAAGGCAGCCAACGCGGGCGGCGTCGCGACGAGTGCTCTCGAGATGAGCCAGAACTCGATGCGTCTGTCCTGGACGTTTGAAGAGGTCGATGCAAAACTCGAGTCGATCATGACCAACATCTATAAGAACGCGAAGGCGAACGCAGAGAAGTACGGCGATCCCGACAACCTCGTGATGGGCGCCAACATCGCCGGCTTCGTCAAAGTCGCCGACGCCATGATGGCTCAGGGTCTCGTGTGATCCCTCGCGCCACGAAAATTTTTCCGCCCCCTTAACGCCGCGTTCAACTAACGGGTATATTATCTGTACTTGAACGCAGGCGCCGACTGTGATTTAATTGTTATCGATAAGCATGGTTTAATCGACCATGCTTTTTTGATTGCGATCATGAAAATTTTAGTCGAGGTGATCAACATGGAAGAGAGGCAAATGATTTATCCCGCCGTCAAGAACGACATCGAAATCAAAATCCCCGTCACGCACGAAATTATCAGCGAGACCGCCAAGCAGTCCGAAACGACCAAAGCCAAGAGCAAAGTCGTGACGGTCGTGGCGAAGATCACGCGCGGCATCCGCAAGCTGTTCTGAGTTCCCCGCTCGATTGGAGGCGATGATATGAAAAGCGTGGAGCCCATCGACAAAGCCGACATGATTTATCCCGAACTCGGCGAAGATGAAATCGTTGTGCCCAATATCCGCAAGAACATCCTCCTGCACGCAACCGAAACGCATTACTTTCCGCTCGACTTCCGAATGCGCAACGTCGTGATCGATTCGCTCGCTCGCAAGTACGATCAGACAATCGATCAGTACCCCGACCCCGACGACGCCGACGAGCGATTGCTGATCGGTTCAAGTGCCTGCCGCCAACGTCACAGGCTCGATTGCCCTTACATGAGGAAGGTCGACGAACGATTGTCCGAAAGCGACGTCGCCGAAGAAAATATCGCGGCGATTCATCTGCTCGGCGCCGACAACTCCGAATACAACCGCCAAAAATTTTTGATCGTCGCCAAGGACGGGATTTATCTTCGCGATCAGACCAATCGGATCGATCATTACGATTACGCCGACATTCGGTTCACGTTCGACGGCATTGAGTTGCTCCCCGAGACAAATTTCGAGCGCGCCGGCGATTTCGTATTGCGCTACCCGTTGGACGAGAAGTTCATGACGTTCGCGCAGGAATTTTTACTGCTCCGATTGACCACGATATCGATCGCGGGCGAGCGTCATCCGTTCGCCGATGCCGCCGTCAAATTCCGCAAAGAGTATTTGAGTTTGATCGTCGACACCGCCGCCGCCGAGGGCAAGCTCGATGTCGAGACGCTCATTCGGATCGAGTACCTTGCGCGCGAGTTGAGGATTTCGGCGATCGAGCTCGAAACTTATCTGCACGCGGCGGGCGAGGGCGGCTTCGATAATCAATCCGTCAGGAAGAATTTCAATCGGCTCATCGCAGACATGCCGCGCGAGCATGAAAAATTCGTCCTGTTTCAAGACCTGCTCGAGGCGGCAATCGGCATCGATGATTCCGTCCGTCGCAAGCCCGCGGTCGATGCGATCAAGCGCGCCGCCGGTGAAAAGTTCGTCGCCAATTACATCGATCACATCAAGCAACGTCGCCGGACGGAGACGAGCCTTTACCGCTCGATTCAGGCGCTCGATTACAAAACGTTGTCGCCCGCCTTCTCCAACGCCTGGCACATGCTCCGTCTCGCTCAACTCTACAACAACGACATCAACCTCAAGCTCATGGACGTCGGCGTTCTCGCCAACGAAAAATAATCACACTCGACAAGGGGGAGATATCCTAATGGACATTGACAGCAGACCCACCACCACGCGGTTCCAAAAGTTTTTCATGAGATTCACAGACGCCGGCGGCGAAACCAAATATTATCAATGCGAGAGCTTTGATCCCGACGGCGCGGGGCTCGGAAATATCAGGCTGCCCTTCAACTTCGACAAATTCAATCCGGAACGGGCGCTCGTCCGCTTTTATGCCGAGTACGACGCCAATGACACCATCGACGATTACGAGTTCTTCAAGTACATCGCCCTCGGTGAAGAGTACGTCGATCCCGAAAGCGTCAGCGAGTTCGCGCGGCGGAAACGTAACAGCAATATGTTCCGCGGCTTGAGCAAGGACTTCTTCCTGTCCGATCCCGACGATACGAAGGACTTCCCAAAGATTTCCTACTGCGACATCACCGAAAAAGACATGTTCGGTTATCCCGAAATCCCGTCGAGCCTGCTCTTCTCGAATACCTGCGGCATCTGGACCATGCACGGCTTCAGGAAATTCGAGATCACCATTGAGGGATTGCCCGAGGAAAAAGATTACTCCGATCTCACTCAAAAGGCATGCCTCTACTGGCATCAGATCAACGGCATCGATATCGTTCCGGTGTTCGAAGAAGAAATCCGCTGCGTCAAGAGCTCGCTGAAAACTCCCGAACGCAAGTACCACGTCTATATCGACACCAATAAACTCGGCGCGGCGCTCGAGGACAACGACATCGCCGAGCACGCCCCCGAGTTCATGGGCAGATTCGAAATACATAACACTTACGCGTCGACCCATGAAAATGTCGTCTTCTCGTTCCCGATCAAAATCTGCGTTCGCGACACTCGTCTGCGCGACGGCGAAAATCCTTTGCTCGATGATAACGTCGTCTCGCTCGACTTCGGCACCTCCTCAACCTGCGCCGCCATCAAAGCCAAGGGCAAGGATCGCCTCTTCAGCCTCTCGGGCAATTACAAACTCAACAAGGACTCCAAAGATAACGCCTACGAAAATCCGACCAACCTCATGATCTACAATTGGGGCGAGGTCTTCAATCAGTGGCAGAGCGCCAACGAAAATTGCCCGTTCTTCCTCACCAAGATCGACGGCTACATCGATGACAAGAACGCCGATTACGATTCGGGCTATACCGTCGAGGACGAATATCAGACGGTCGGCGAAGGCGAAGTCTCCCGTCGCAAGATGGCATCGATCATCACTCAGCTCAAGATGATCCCGTCGCTGCTCGCCAAGGGCAATGAGCTCAAATTTACTCCCTACTTCGGCGAGAAGGGCGACGCCGCCAAGCCCGTCATTCTCACCGATTCGCTTGCCGACGAGGACAACACCAATCAGAAATTCAATCCGATCGCCTTCTACGGCTACCTGCTCAGCCGCGCCATCAACAACCCCGCCAACGAGAAATTTTATAAGACGTATCAGATCAGCTACCCGGTGAAGTTCAACAAGAAGACGATCGGCGAAAGCATTCGTCAATCGCTCGAGTACGGGATCAGACGCGCGTTGCCCAAAACTTTGCGTGACGCCGTCGACGAAGAGGGCATGCCGCTCATCAAAGTGCAGATGGATTACCCCGAGCCGATCGCATGCGCGGGCGCAATCGTCGGCAAACAACTTAAACTCGACGACGACGAAACTCCGCAGATGTTTGCGATCTTCGATCTCGGCGGCGGCACCGTCGACTTCGCATTCGGCATGTTCCGCGCGGCGCTCGACAGCGACGACACCGACGACGAGTTGATCATTGAGAACTTCGGTACCGACGGCGATGAAACGGCAGGCGGCGAGAAGCTCATTCATCAGCTCGCTTACAAGATTTATTGCGACAATCAAGATACGATGGTCGAGAATCGGATCAAATTCGTGTTGCCCGAAGGTGAATTTGTGCCGGGCGGCTATGAAGGACTGCTCAGCGAACGCGGTGACGACATCGCCAACAGCAATGTCTACATGCTCAAAGAGAATTTGGCTCGCACGCTGTTCAAATATAATCCCGCGGACTACGACGGGCTCAGTGCCGACAACTGCTTGGAAGAATTGTTCAAGGGCGAGAGCGAGGACGAGGTGAAGTTCCTCTCCGACGGCATGGTTCGGTTCCCGTCATTGCGCAGTGCCGACGGCAGTCCCGTTGAAGGTTTGGAATTGACGGTGACGGGCATCGATGATTTCATTGAGGATCAGATCAGAGATATCATCGAGAAGTTCAAGACGACCATGGAGCTGAACTTCACCCGCAACATCGAGGCGATCCATGAGGCGGGGCTCGACGACTTCAACGCGGACGACGTGCACATCTTCCTCGGCGGCAACGCGAGCCGTCAGCATTTCGTGCACGAGATCATGACGCAAACGTTCCCCGTCAATGCCGATCGCAATTACATCGAACGGATCGGCGAGGGGCTCAACGATGAGCGGCTCGATGACATGTATAAGGTCAATGAGAAGACGGCGGTGGCGTTCGGGCAGTTGCGCTTGGGGCTGTTCGGTTATAAGAATGCGGGCGCCAAGATCGGCGAAGATGAGCGTCCGCCGTTCCAATTCAACGTCGTGTACATCGATCCGAGAAATGATAATCCGGTGAAGGTGATCGAGAAGAACAACGTCGAAACCGCTTGGCGCGCGGCGGGCAAAGTCAGCAAGGAGACGAAGAAAACCGAACTCTGGTACACGAAAGACCCGGTGATCGATCGCAACACGTTGATCCCGTTGTCGGCGAGCGTGGCGAAATTCGTCAAGGACCCGAAGAAGATGACGCTCTACGTTCGCGTTCACACCGAAGACACAATCGAATTCAGGATCGGAAGCAGGAGAGAGGCACCTTCGAACGATGAGCCCGTCAATGAGGCGATGATCCTCAAGCTCAACGATTGAGCGCGGCGCCGATCGATTGGAGGTGATGATCACATGGACGAGAAGTTGCTGGAACTGTTCTTTAGCGGAGGGCTCGGCTCGACGGTTGACGGCGAACTTTTTCGGTTGAGTTTTGACTTCCTCGACGAGGAGGGCAATCCGATCAGTCTCGAGGAACTTCAGTCGACCGATTTCAAACAAGAGTTCCGCGACGTCAGACAAATTCTCGCCGACGTTCATTATGAGCTCGGCAAGCATTCGGAACTCGTCGGCTCGGTCAATTATTTGAGGCGCGAGCTTGAGAAGCGCGACGCTCAAATCGATGAACAGCAAGCGCGGATCGAAGAATTGACGCGGCAGATCGAGCAGTTGAAAACAAAAAATGCCGGACTCAGTGAGCACGTCGAAAGCCTGATACACGAGACGGAGCTGATGAATCAGTTCATCGACGACTTCTTTACGCAGTTGACCAAGGATTGATCCGCAAACGAATGTGAGGTGGTACCATGACCAATGAGGATTTGAAGGCGCTGATCGAAATGTTCATGCGCGGCAATATGTCTTGGCGCTCGAACGAGACCGAGGCTTTGAGCATGAGGTTCGAGTTCTACGATGCCGACGGCGATCGCATTCCCGTCGAGGGCGAGGCTCCGACGGTCGAGGCGCTCAACAAAAAAGTTTACGCCGACGATTTCAATGCAGTCAACGTCAATCTGCAGGCGCTCAAAGAGATCGTCGAGCAGCAGGCGAATATTATCAATCAGCAGAGAGAGGAAATTATGGGGCTGAAGAGTTGGTTCGAAAATCTGTTCTCGAGTAAAAACAATGATGAGGTCGACAGCCTCAAGCGTCGGATTGAATCTCTCACCGCGACGATCAACGCGTCGAAGGATGCCGTCACCAAAAAGCAGAATGAGATTGATCGGCTCAACGGTCAGCTCAACGAGAGGCAAAACGAAATCAACGGGCTCAACAATCAGCTCAACGACAAGCAGAACGATATCGACGGTCTCAAAAGTTGGCTCGATGAAAAGCAACGTGAGGTCGACGGCAAGCAACAGGAGATCGATCGGCTCGGCGGTGAGGTCGACGGCAAGCAACAGGAGATCGATCGGCTCAACGGTGAGGTCGACGGCAAGCAGCATGAGATCGATCGGATCAACGGCGAGGTCGACGGCAAGCAACAGGAGATCCGTGGGCTCAACAGTCAGCTCAATGAGAAGAACAATGCGATCGATGCTCTCAACGGTCAGCTTGGCGATAAACAGAATGAGATCGACGGGCTCAACGATCGGATCGGCGAGTTCCGTCGTCGTCTCGATGAAGATCAGACGCTCCTCAGCGATCTCAATCGTCGCATCGGAGAATTGCGCGGCACCGTCACCAATCTTCAATCCGATCTCGATGCTTGGGATCAATTGACCCAGCCCTATATCGAACTCATTCTTGCCCTGCGCGATTGCCCGACCTTCGAATCGATCCTCCAAGAGAATAAGGTCGAGGGCTCCAATCCCGAACAGCTCGTCGCCATCGTCAGCGCCGTCGGCAAGACCATCGACTTCGCCAAATCCGTCCAGGCATGCGCGCTCAAACTCAAGAAGGAGGACGCTCAGCCCATGACCGACGACGAGATCAAAGTCTACGTCGCGATCAATAAGTGCTATCGCAAGGCGTGGGGCGTCAACTTCGATGTGTTTGTGTTGCCCGGCGGCAAGAAGCCCGTCGACAGCCCGTTCAACAAGGCGCCCTTCGACAAGAACGAGGCGATCAACATGACCAATCCCAACGACAAGCAGAGCCGTTTCATGACCGCCGTCTACGTGCCGCTGATCTGCTCGAGGAACGGCAACGTCTATTCGAAGGCGCAGATCAAAGCGGGCAATCTCTGATGCTCTACATCGAACACCGCGAACGCCAAACCAAAGTGCTCGATCCCGGGACGCGTTACGCCGTTTGGGTTCAGGGCTGCAAGAAGCGCTGCCCGAATTGCATCAATCCGCGCGGGCGGGCGCTCGATTCGAACGGGTATCATATCGGCGTCGATGAGTTGTTTCGAGAGATCATGGGGACGCCGTCGTTGACAGGGATCACCGTCAGCGGCGGCGAGCCGTTTCTTCAATCGAACGAGCTCGTCAAACTGATCCGATTGATCCGCGCGGAGTCGACGCTCGACGTGATGATGTACTCGGGTTATACGCTCGAGGAGTTGAGAGCGTGGCACGAGCCTTCGGTTGATGAAATACTTTCGAGCATCGACCTGCTGATCGCCGGCGAGTACGTTGAGGAGCTCAACACCAACAAAATTTATCGCGGGTCGGATAATCAGATGATCCATTTTCTGTCGACAAAATATCTGCCGTTCAAAGAGCAGATGGAGGCGGTGCACAATCGAAGCGTCGAGTTCGTCTGTCGAGAGGACGGCGAACTTTTTATGGTGGGGATTCCCGCCAAGAATTTCGAGGCGGATTTCGCCCGACGATTGTTGAGGGAGTGATGCATTTTTATGAGCGGCAAAAAAAATTCCGAGGTGGCGGCAGTCCTGCGTCAGGGCGAGGACGTGCGCCGAATGTCCGATCGAACGTTCAACGATCAGATCGAGAAGTCGCTGGATAACTTCCGTCAGTGCATGGAGAAGATCAAATCGCTCCAATCGGACGCAGAGAAGCTCAACGCCGACGTCAGCGCCGAGGCGGAAACGATGTTCGGCGACAAGGCGAAGGCTCAACTCAAAGCGTTCGAAGATTTGAAGGCGGCGCTGTCGAAGGTCAAGCTCAACGCGTCGGAGGACAAGAATATCAAGTCGACGCTCAACGATCTCGATCGGCAATTGAGCGATGCAGACAGAGAGGCGGAAGCCATTCGCAACATCATTCGAACCAAGCCCCATTACTGCGATGACGAGTACCGTCGTGCGCAACAGTTGGTCGGCAGGTACGGCAGTTTGCGCGATCAACGTTCGGCGCTCCAAACCAGAGCCAATCAGGTGTCGCAATCGGCAAGCCGCACTCTCAATCAGATCCGCGCGGATTCCAATCAACTGTCCGATATGATCAAGCAGCTCGATGATATGAACGACGTCGCCAAGAAGCGCAAGCAGGCGAACGAAATGCGCGAGGAACTTCGTCGGCAGCTCGACGGGATCGATAAGAGTTGGGCGACAAAATTTTTCTCGAGCGAGTACGCCGAGCTCAAGAGCGATGTCGAGCGCGAGAGCAAGAGCAGCGATGAGGCGGTCATCAATAAATTCAACGGCGTGTTCGGCTCGATCGCGACGTTCAAGACGAAATTGCAGGCGCGGGTCGAATTGTGGAAGCGGCAGAAGGCGGACGCCGAAGGCATGCTCGACGAGGTTGAGGGGCTGGCGACGCTCGAATTGGTTGAGCCGATCGATTATTACAATGAGGGCGCCGACGCTCAACGGACGGAGATGTTTGATTACATCAATCGATACGGCGGCAAGGATTTGCGCAAGGGATATCAACAGGCAGTCGACGCCGCCCGCGATCTGATCCGCGACGAGAAATTCTTGGAGGGCATCGACAAACTCAAGCGCGCCTCGGAACTGGTCATGGAGGCGCGCGACGTCGGCATCAAACTGCAGGACAGCATGCTCAAGAAGATCGAGCTCGCAGGCGCGATCCAAGATGTCATGTCCGATCTGCGTTACCAAGTGGGGCTGAGCATCGTCAATGACAATCCCAACGACGGTTTCAAACTCACGTGCTCGATCGGCGACGAGACCATCAATTTCGATCGGGTTGACATCGATGCCGACGGCAAGATCATCATCGACGTCGATCACCATGAATCGGTGGGCGGCACGTGCGGCGCGACGTGGAAGGACATCTCAAAGCGTCTCAATGAGGAGGGCATTCCCGTCACCGACGTGCTCAAGGGCGATCGAAGTGTCCTGCACCCCGAGCGCAAAGTTCAGACCGACGGCGGCACTCGTCAGACGGCGGCAGGTTGAGCGAAGGAGGCGATTGATATGGCAAGCGAACCCCACATCGAACATTTCTTTGCGACACTCGCCGACGCCGATTTCTCCATCGACAAGGTGATCGGCGACGACGGCAATATCGAGCTGCTGCCCGAACTGCTTTGGTACATGAAACGCTCCAGAGCCGAACAGGTTTGCGACGAGCTCAACGACCTCTCGGACGAGCAACGCGAGCTCGTCATTCAGAGCCTGGCAAGTTTATATCCGCTGTCGCGTGAACTGCTCGCGCGTGTGCTCCTCGACGTTCGGGGCGGCGACGCCAATTTCATCAAGGGCTTCGATCGCTCGCAACAATTCTGCAGAAGTTTGAAGGAGACGCTGACGTTCATCGAGAGCAAGAGCGGCGGCTCGACCCGCCTCTTCGACAATTACAAGCACGACGTTGATCAGCTCGAGAAGAAGGCGAATGACCTCCGCGCGCGCGGCGAACAGTTCAAGGATTTGCAATCGCGGAAGGCGACGCTCGAGGCGGAGGTTGAGCGTTTGCAATCCGAACTGAGCAAAGAGAAGCTCGAGCACGACATCGACGCGTTGAGAGATGAGGAGCGTCGGTTGCGCGCGCAGATTCGCGAGCACGAAGAGAGTTTCGGCAAGCAACAGAAGATCGTCAACGACGTCAAAAATGAACTCAAACGGTCGGAGAAAACCATGAGCCGCGACGAGCAACAACTGCTCGCCGATCTGTTCGCTCGATTTCCCGCCGACGCGGAGGACGAGAAATGATCTATCGCAATAAGCATCGATTGATCAAGGAGCTCGAAGACCGTCGGGCGAAGGGGCAGATCATTCACTTCTTGACGGGCGACGGCATTGGCGACAACATGTTCTACGGCGTGCGCGAGGGCATTCTCACCGTGCCCGACACTCTTATGCATTATTATCTCAACGCGCCGCTCAACTTCGACCTGTTCATTCACGTCGCCAACGCCAACGACAACATCAAATGCTACAAGCTCAACGGCGCGACGATCGAGCAGTGCGATTTCCTTGATCAAATCCCCAAGCCCGAGCCCGATTCTCCGCTCAAGTCGAGAAAGAGCAGAAAGAAATCCGCCGAGCCTCAAGCCGACGCTCAACAATCCGAGAGCGCCAAGCAGGGCGAGCAGGCAGCTCAAGCCTCCACCGATCCCGTCACGACCATGCTCAATCATCTCGACGTGATGATCCGCGCGGGCAAGTTGAAGATCGTGATCTTCCTGGAGAACCTTGAATGGATCGCCAACCTTCACGACACGCCCGAACACATTTGGATATCGCGCATGCAGTTGTGGCAGAACGCCAAAAATCTGCTGATGATCTCGACCATCAAGGACATGGAATTGCTCAAGCGGTACCACTTCGATCAGGAAGAAATCTTCGTCAGCAATCCCGCGGCGGACGAAATCAAGTACGCTTACCTTCGCTATCTCCTTCGAAACGCGCCGCGCAATTACGATCTCGATCTGCGTGCGCTCGACGACGCGGCTCATGGCATGAGCGTCGGCAAGAAAACTCTCAGCGCTTGCATGAGAATCCTCCGCGCGGTGCTCGCCAAGAATCCCAATCGTCTCGCCGTCGAAGATTTCTCCGACAGCATCGAACGCACCGTCAAGGAGGAAGTCAATTGGGATAAGGTGCGGCTCGACGAGGACACCAAGGCGCGCATCGTCAAAGCGGTTGAGACTTTCCAGAACGCCGACGAGAAACAAAATCCGCTCAAGGGATTTATATTGACGGGGCCGCCCGGCACAGGCAAGACGATGATCGCGAAGGCGCTCGCCAATCGTCAGAAGTGCTACTTCATGGCGCCGACGCTTGCCGATCTCAAAGGTGAGTACATCGGACACAGCAGCGCGAAAGTCAAGCGAGTGTTCGCCGAGGCGCGGGGCAATGCGCCGACGATCCTGTTCATCGACGAGGCCGATACCGTGTTCCCGAGCCGAGCGTTGGGCGCGGGCGATAAGGACTCATTCACGCTCGACATGGTCAATCAATTTCTGCAGGAGATCGACGGCGCGCAGACCGGCAAGCAACGCATCTTTACGATCGCGGCGACCAATCGACCCGAGGCGATCGATCCGGCGATCAAAAGTCGTCTGTCGCGCGATCCGATCAAAATTCCGTTGCCGACCAAAGAGATGCGCCGACTGATCTTCAACGATAATTTTTCGTACGACGGCGGCACGTTCAGCCTCGACGGGAAATTCTTTGAAGATCAGGTGCTGACGAAATCCGACAGCATGTCGGGGCGCGACATCAAAACCTTCGTGACGAAATTCAAAGCGGCGGCGGAGGAGAGCGGCATCAAGCCGGGCAACAATGCCGACACCAAGGCGCTGTTCGATCTGATCTTCCAACAGCGCGAGCAGAGTGTCATTGACGAGCTCACGAGCCTGGGCGTGTTCACTCGAGAAAACATCGTGGCGCCGTCGGACAATCGATTGAGGTTGGCGAACATCATCGGCTATGACGATCTCAAAGAGCAGATCGCGCGGCAGGTCGATTACATTCGAGCGACGCCTCAACAGAAAAAACGCTATGACGATTACAAGATCACTCCTCAAAAGGGCGTGTTGATGTACGGTCCGCCCGGCAACGGCAAGAGTAAGTTGGCGCAGGCGGTCGCGGGCGAGTACGGTTTCTATTTCTTCAAAGTGTTGAGCAGAGATTTTGCGTCGAGCTTCCCGGCGGATCAGATCAAAAATCTCGAGCGCATCTTCAGCGAGGTCACGCGCTTTTCGAAGATGGCGGATTGCGCGGGGATCGTGCTGTTCTTCGACGAATTTGATTCGCTCGTCGGCAGAGATGTTCTCAACGGAGTGGTGCGCGGCTCGCTGTTGAGCTACGTATCGGACGAGACGGGCTTGAGGAGCAAGCATTCAAAGATTTTGTTCATGGCGGCGACCAACTTTGAAAATCGATTGGACGAGGCGATCAAACG
Source organism: Selenomonadaceae bacterium (assembly GCA_017477125.1). GTDB lineage: Bacteria > Bacillota > Negativicutes > Selenomonadales > Selenomonadaceae > Quinella. The sequence continues at coordinate 7,185 of JAFUXN010000073.1, read as the reverse complement.
TCGCGGGCGGATCGATGCTCATCTGTTCATGGACAATCCGACGGAGGACAACGGGCGGCGCATGCTAAAATCGTTCTTCGACGCGGAAGATTGTATCAAGCGGGTTGACGAAAAGATCATTCAATCGGCGTACAGAAGTTTGAAGGACGAGAAGCATGACAAACTCTCGCGTCCGTCGGGAGCGGAGCTCGAAATGCTGTTCAAAGAGCTCAAAGAAGAAGCGTTCCGTCTCAACAAATTCGAAGGCAAGCAATTGTTGATCGATGCTGCCGTCTTGGCGAAGCGGTTCCGTCATTGATCCGATCGACATTCAATATTCAAAGGGCGAGCGTCCGACGCCGGGCGCCCGCCCTCTTTTGTTGTCCCGATAAAATGTCCGGTTCATCTCGACATGTTTTGTAGCTGATCGAATCCGTTGAGGATATCAGCCATCTCAAGCCCCGACTCCTCCATGCGCTCGACGCTCAACCGATCCGACAATTGAGCCTCCAACGAATCCATAATATGTTGATAGATGTCCTGCTTCTGATTGTCCATCAACGCTTCCATGCGAGAGACCACCTTCGGATATCGCTCGTCCATCGGAGACATCGAACGCAACTGCTCCGCAAGATCGGATATCTCCCGCGCCGATTTCTCATTGATGATGTCGCGCACACGCTCGATCAAATTGCACGCCGTTTGCATTGTCGCCATTCGCGTCCGACCGATTATCGTCACGTCGTCGCGCAAATGCCTTCGATACTTCTCCGATAACAGCACCTCCGCCCCGACGATCTTGCCGACGCCGATGATGTACTTCGCTCGTTTGAGTTTCTCGATCACTTCCGCTTCGGACATGTCTTCGTAGGCGATCGTTTCAAACGTCAAAGAGTGAATCCGATATTCCCGACACATCTCGCGAAGCAACGCCGCATAATTTTTGTTCGAGTTGAATATATACACCGTCTCGCCCGCCGGTATGTGCGATATCTCTATGAAAAATTGAGCCGTCGGGCGAAGGTCGAGCACGCAAAGTTTGTTCGGCGGAACTTTCTTCGACAACGGCTCGCGTTGAGTGATCGCGCATACGTACAGATCGGTTTTCTCATCGCCCGTCACTGCCTTTGAGATCATCGCTCGAATGTTTTCCTCCGATCCGACGATCCGACGCACGATCGACTCGACCTCTGCCGCGATCAACTCGTTGCTCCCAACGGCGATTATATTCACTCGGCTTGCCATCATTCCCGCCTCCGTCATTCAGCAAATGAATCCTTCAGGAAATTATACATTTTTTGCGCCGCGTGGGCAATCTGCCTGTCCTTCTTCTTGACCACGCACAAATAATATTTCGGTCGCTCCTTCAAAGGCACCGCTCGAATCGCGTTGTTGTCGATCGCTCCGCGCGGAAGGATCGTTATTCCGCAGCCGGAGATCACCAGGTTCTGTATCAGTTGAGGGTAATTCGTCTCGAAACTGACATGCTCTTTGATCCGATGCGCCGTGAACAGCCGCGTCAAGATTGTTCGATACGAACAGTCACGCCTCGGCAATATGAATATCTCCTGCCGCAATTCCTTGAACGAAATCCGCTCCCGCCCGCTCAGATGATGAAACACCGGCAGATAAACCATCAGCTCTTCATGATTGATCGGATCGAACGACAGATCGCCGAGCGATTCATCGTCGATCATCAATGCCAGATCGATCTTGTTCTCCTCCAATTGAGCTTTGAGCAGATCGGTACTGCCTTCGATGAAATCAAAATTCAACGTTGGGAACATGTTTCGGAACTTCGCCATCAGAAATGAAACGCTCGACAGACACGTCAACGGCGTGATCCCGATCTTGATCAGCCCGCTCGACAAATTTTTGAGCTCTGCCGCCTTTGCCGCCGCCTTCGATATGTCCTGCATCACCACGCAGATGTGGCTGTAGAATATCTCGCCTTCGTTCGTCAGCTCAACCTGCCGCTTGCTCCGATCGAACAGCACCAAGCCCAATTCTTCTTCGAGCTTTTTGATCGCCGACGTCACCGAGGGCTGAGAGATGTATAGTTGCTCCGCCGCTCGCGTGAAACTCTTGGCTTTGCTGACCGCCAAAAAGTATTCCAATTGCTTCAGTTCCATGCTCAACCCGCCCTCCGACGCTTGTAATCTCTCAATCTGAAGTATATCAAAAACTTCTTCGCCCCGATGCAAAAATAATCTATATCAAGGTCGGCTACAATCGCCTTGCTTACGACGATGCCGATTGGCAGGCAAAACAATTCCTCATCGAGAAGATGCGCGAGGCGGGCTTGACGGTTCGCATGGACGCCGTCGGGAATATCTTCGGGCGCGTCGAAGGCACCGATTCCGATGCTCCCGTCGTCGCCGCCGGCTCCCACATCGATACCGTCCCGACGGGCGGCAACTTCGACGGTTCGGTCGGCGTGATCGGAGCGATGTGCGCCATTCAGCGGATCATGGCGAAGGGCAAAACCAAAAATCCCATGGAGGTTTGGGTGTTCGCCGGTCATGAGTCGAGCCGCTTCGGCTTCGCGCATTTGGGCAGTCGCTGTATCTGCGGTTTCACCGAGATCGACAAGTGGAAGAATTTGAAGGACACCACCGGCAAAACCGTTCCCGAAGTTCTTGCCAATCGCGGACTGCACTTTGATCAGATTGCCGGCTGTAAGCGCGATGCGTCGAAGATCAAATCGTTCGCCGAGCTCCACATCGAGCAGGGGCCGATACTCGAAGACGGCAATCTCAACGTTGGGATCGTCACCGACATTGCCGCTCCGATCCGTCTGTCGATCAAAGTCAAGGGAACTGCCGCTCACTCCGGCACCACGCCCATGCGCAGTCGACACGACGCATTGGTCGCCGCCGCCAACATCGTGCTTGCCGTTCGTCAACGCGCCAATGCCGAGGCGTCGAAGGGGATCGTCGGCACCGTCGGCTACATGTCCGTCAAGCCCGGCGCAATGAACATCGTACCCGGCGACGTTGAGATGTGGGTTGACGTTCGAGGCAATGACTTCGATCTTGTCTCGTCTGTCATCGACAACATCAAAGCCGACGCTCAATCGGCGGCAGAGGCTGAAGGCGTCAAGGTTGAGATCAACACGATCAGTTCGTCTCACCCCGTGCACTTGTCCGACGAGCTCATCAAACTGTCGGAGGACGCTTGCAAGGAACAGAAAATCCCTTACACGTTTATGATCGGCGGCGGCGGACACGACTCGCAAGAGATCGGGCAGATAATCCCGACGGTCGTTCTGCACATTCCGTGCCTCAAAGGAGTAAGTCACACGCCCGAAGAGTTTGCATCGATCGACGACATCATGGTCGGCATCGACGCGCTGACGGGCTTGCTCGAAAAACTTGCGCGGTAGGAGGTGCCGACAATGGTCATAGCAGGATTAATCATTGTCGTCGCCACCTTCGCCGCCATCATTAAAAAATTCGAGACGCGGCTCGTGCTGTTCCTGTCGGGCATACTGATGTGCGTGATCGGCGGAGACATTTCAGCCGGTACCGCCGCCTTCGTCAAGGAATTTACCAACGCGGGGCTGGTGCCGACGATCTGCACGGTGCTCGGCTTCAGCTACGTGATGGAGTACACCGGCTGCTCGAATCATATGGTCTACTGCATCTCGTCGCTGCTCAAAAAATTTACCTTCATCATTATCCCGGGCGCGGTGCTCGTCACCTTCTTCATCAACATTGCATTGCCGAGTGCGGCGGGTTGTGCGGCGGCGGTTGGAGCGTTGCTGATCCCCGCGCTGATCCGATCGGGAGTACACCCGGCAATGGCAGGATCGGCAGTGTTCCTTGGGACGTGGGGCAGTGTCATGAGCCCGGGGCTGATGTTCAACCCTCAAGTAGCTGAACTGGCGGGCGTCGACATTATGACGGTCATCGGGACGTTCTCATTGCAGACGATCATCGCGGCGGTGGTTGCGGCGCTCATCTTGACGGGCATATCGATCATTCGCAAAGAGAATAAGGGTTACGTTGCCGACAACGCGATCGAGGAGACGGGCGACGATTTCAAAGTCAATTATCTCTACGCGATCGTGCCGGTGATTCCATTGGTGTTGCTGGTGACGGGAAGCAAGCAAGTCGCGTTGACGCCGGAGATCACGGTGCCGGTAGCGATGTTGATTGGGACGGCGATCGGTTGCGTGGTCGTCAGACCGAACGTCAAAGAGGCGACGAAAAAATTCTTTCGCGGGACGGGCGACGGCATGTGTGATGTGGTCGGATTAATCGCGGCGGCGGCATGTTTCACGGCGGGCATGAAGGCGATCGGCTTGACGGACGCTTTGATCGACGCGATGAAGAGCTCGCAACAGATCGCTCAGGTAGCGGCGGCGTACGGACCGTTTGTTATCGGAGTGTTGTCGGGCTCTGGCAATGCGGCGGCGCTGGCGTTCAACGGCGCGGTCACTCCTCACGCGGCAGATTTCGGATACGGGATCGTCGAGCTCGGATCGATGGCGCAGATCGGCGCGGGGCTCGGACGGTGCATGAGTCCGGTTGCGGGCGCGGGCATCATCATAGCAAAGATGGCGGGCGTGGCACCGATGGAATTGACAAAGCGCAATGCGTTGCCGACGATCGTCGCGGCGCTGGTCGTGATGTTGACGTTGCTTTGATTGAGGAGGGCTTAAGCATGGAGAAGAAACTTTTATCAGCGTTGGCGTCGGCGATCGCGATCGGATCAATGTCGACGGCATTAGCGGCGGCTAATCCGTTCAGCGACGTGCCGAAAGATCATTGGGCGTATGATGCGGTCACTCAACTGGCGGCGGACGGAGTGATCGAAGGCTACGGCGACGGAACTTTTCTCGGCAATCGCAACATCACTCGATATGAAATGGCGCAGATGGTGGCAAAAGCGTTGGCGAAGAATCCGCAATACACTTACACGAGTCAGCGTCTTGAACGCGCCGACGGCAGTACCGCCAAGACGAACAACGACGTGCTCCTGTTGCGTCTCGAGCCGAAGATGTATGTCAATGACCATTAGAATGTGCATTCTCGAATCGACAGTACGTTGAGGCTCAATAACGACACCGGTGACGATCTTCATTTGCGTCGGGCGTGGGCTCAGGGCAATTACGATAACTTCAACGTTCGGATCGGCAAAATCCCCGATCTGACGACTTACGATAAGCATTTGATGTTCTTCACCCAACTGTCGGGCGTCGAAGTAAATGCCGGTAAAGTGTTTAAGGCTCAGCTCCGCGCGGGGCGTATCAACAAAGCCGATCTGATGTACGATGAGAGTTTTCGTCGAGCGACGGGGCGGACGGCCGTCGATGATCCGATGAGCTTTCAAAGTGTCGCGTTGACGTATGCGCCGAGCAAATTCTCATTGACGGGCGCCTACTATCATTTCAACAGCGACATGTTCAAAGACGAATTCTACAGTCGAAACGCTTCCGAGGACGACGCGCACATTTGGGAAGTCGCAAGCGCTTATCGGTTCGACAAAAACTTTGCGTTGACGGGCGCCTATATGCGTAACACCAAAGCGGACTTCTACAATAAATCATACGTGGCGCATCTCGACTATAAGGGCTCGAAGAAAAATGATCCGGGCTCGTGGGGCGCATACGTCTCATATCGATATCAGGGCGGCAATACGTCGATGTATCCTTCGACCGACGGCGCATTTCAAAACACCAAGGGTTGGGAGCTCGGCGCTCAATATACGATCCTGCCCAACATTCAGGCGAAGGCGATCTATTTCAACGGCGAACAGCTTGAGAACGGTCGAGACGCCGACAAATTGTTCGGGCGCGTAGAATTTTGGTTTTGATGAGATTGTCATATGACTTCGCTCCAAATGATCAATATTCAAAGGGTGAGCGTCCGATGCGGGGCGCCCGCCCTTTTTTGTTGCCGATAACCTTTTAGTTGACGAATGGCGGTAAAACATTTAATATATGGGGCATAACCTCTCATTCATACTTCACGGAGGTCAACTCATTGATCAAACAAAATCTGCGAGATGTCCTGGAGAACATCGAAATCGCCAAACACAATCGCCCGTCAAACATCACCGACGATGTCTTGCTCGTCGCCGTCACCAAAAATCATTCCGTCGAGCAAATGCAAGAGGCAATCGATAACGGCGTCACCGACATAGGCGAGAACAGAATACAAGAGGCGCTCGAAAAGTTCTCCGCCCTCGACCGCAACGTCACCAAACATCTCATCGGGCATCTCCAAACAAATAAAGTCAAGCAGGCTGTCAAGCATTTCGATCTCATTCACTCCGTCGATAGTCAGCGTCTGGCTCAAGCCGTCGACCGCGCCGCTCAATCGCTCAACAAAGTGCAAGACGTGCTCGTTCAGATCAATCTCGCTCGAGAAGAATCAAAATCGGGCGTCGATCCCGATCAACTCGACGAGCTCCTCTCAACCGTCAAAGATTGCACCAATCTGAAGCTCAAGGGCTTGATGTTGATCGCGCCCAATTATGAGCAAGTTGAGCAGTGTCGCCCGCTGTTCCGACAAATGTACCGGCTCTTTCAGCGTCAGAAGGAAATTTATCCAACGGTCGAATATCTCTCAATGGGCATGACGCACGACTATAAAATCGCCGTCGAGGAGGGTGCCAACCTGGTCCGAATCGGCACCGCAATCTTCGGCGCGCGCGATTATCGTTAGGAGGAAACAGAATGAAACTCTTCGACAGACTCTGTGACAAGATCGGACTGCTCAACGATGACGAGTCCAATGAGTCGCCCAAGGAAGTTAATGAGCCAAAGGAGATGAAACCTCCCGCGGTGCAAGTCAAACCAGCTTTCGAGGCTGTAAGACCACCGTCGCCGATCCCCGAGTCCGTTTACCACGGCAAAAAGGTAGTAGATTTTCATGCAGCGGCAGAGCGGAGAGAAACAGCTATGAACACTAAATCAACCATCAACACGATCAAACCCAAGAATTTTGATGACGCGCAGGTCGTCGCCGATTGCTTGCGCGATAAAATTCCTGTGATAATAAATTTTGAGCAGACCGATCCCGCGGAGGCAAGTCGGATCATCGACTTTATCAGCGGCACGACGTATGCATTGCAGGGCGACATCAAGAAGGTCAGCGAGATGGTATTCATCTGCGCGCCGAGCAATGTGCACGTCGCGAACGGCGATGAGGAGAGAAAAAATTCGAGCTGGTCACCAATCCTGGTGCCAAGTATGAT
>JAFUXN010000072.1 GCA_017477125.1 Selenomonadaceae bacterium | reverse complement strand
CTATCCTCATGAGTCTGCGGCAAAAATATTTGTGGGACGTGGAAACGGGAGCGGCGTCCGCCGAATGTCAGAGCAACGATGATATTTTGAGGGCGACGGAAAAAACGGCGCGCCCGCCAGCTCACGGGGCGGCTCGCGCCTACTCTCATGAGTCGGCGGCAAAAATATTTGTGGGGCAGAGGGACGGGGGCGGCGTCCGCCGAAGGACGAGGCGATGACGATATTTTGAGGGCGAAAAAAAGAATGGCGCGCCCGCCTACTCCCGCGGCGGCTCGCGCCTATCCTCATGAGTCGGCGGCAAAAATATTTGTGGTGCGTGGAAACGGGAGCGGCGTCCGCCGAAGGACGGGGCGGCGACGCTCTTTTTTGATATCAGAAATAAGAATGGCGCGACCGTCTGTCCTTTCGACGGCTCGCGCCTATCCTTTCATCTGTACCGAAAAAATTTCCGGCAGTCGACGAGCGGATTATTTTTTTTGTTGACGCTCGCAAACCTGGTTGCCGACCGTGCAACTGGTCTTGCATGCCGACTGGCACGACGCTTGGCACTCGCCGCAACCGCCATGCTTGATGCTCGCCTGCAGGCTCGGCTTGTTGATCGTTGTGATGTGCTTCAATGCGATCACTCCTTTCGGTTGAGATTATATCAGTCAACCGAACAGATTTCAAGGCGACGACCTGCGAACGTCACCACCGTCAGCTTGAGCGCGTTCGCAAACTCGATCGCCGCGTCGAAGTAATTACCGATCGCCTCAACTTTATGCGCGTCCGAACCAATCGTGATGTACCGACCGCCCATCTCCCGATATCGATCATAAATCGGTACCAACTCCTTCAGCGCTCGACGACTGTCAAGCCGACGAGTGTTGAGCTCCAATACCTTCCCGCGCTCGATCACGATCGACAGCACCCGATCGATCCGATCTTTGAACGTCGCATAATCTATCTCGGGATCATCATACGGCGCCGCACGACAGATGTAATCGATATGCCCGAGCACGTCGTAATCGGCGATCGAACTCTCCTCGATCATCGTGTCGAAGTATCGGCGATAAGCCTCGTGCTTGTCCTTGCCGACGTAGTACTCGGGATAATAAATGTCGAGATCATCAACCAGATGCACCGAGCCGATCACCATGTCGAACGGTCCGCGAGCAATGAACTCGTCGTTGATCTTCCGCGCGGATTTTCGAAAGCCGATCTCAACGCCGAGCCTCACTCGATCCGATCGAAGGGCGCGGTATTCGTCGAAGTAGGCGTCGGGGTCGAAGGTGAAGTCAATGCCGTTGGGCAGATCATAATCGAAGTGATCGGTGAACACGATGCCGCGGTTCAGAGATTCCGCACGAGCAATCGCGTCGAGCGGGCTCATCTCCGAGTCGGCGGAGAACTTTGTGTGCGTGTGACTGTCGAAGATCATGTCATCAACTCCTCAGTGTCGATTGCTTTTATTGATTATATCATATCGCTCGACACCCACAAAAATTTTTTTGCTGCCGCCTTTACAACCATCGCCGCGTCGACTATGATTTATAATCAACTTGAGAGGAGGAACGATCATGCTCGACTGCAAAGTCATTCGCTTCGACGCCGCCACCAAATCATTCGTCAACGACCACAAGCTCACGTCGATCGAGAAAATTTTTAGCATCAGCGTCAACGGACGGAGGCTCGCGACCGCTTGTTGCTCACCCAATCACCTTGACGAACTCGCCGTCGGCATGCTCGCTCAATCCGATCTGATCGAAACTGTTGAGCGCCGACGTTCGACCGACGTCAGGATCAAGGCAGGTGATGTGCTCGACTGCATGGATCGATTGCTCTCAACCATGTCGATCACTCACGATAAGACCAACGGCGTTCATTCGGGCGTGCTCTTCAACATTCGAACGAAGAAACTCCTCGTGCATCGTGAGGACGTGGGGCGTCACAACGTCTTCGATAAAATTTACGGCTGGTCGATCCTCAACTCGATCGGGCTGTCCGATAAGATGATCGTTTTCAGCGGGCGTTGCTCGACGGAGATGATCAATAAGCTCGAGCGCATGAACGTGGCGATCGTGGCGGCGAAATCCGTGCCGACCACCCTCGCCGTCGAACGCGCTCAACAATTGGGCATCACGCTTGCCGCACGGTTCAGACGCGGCTCGTTTTGCATCTATACATATCCCGAGCGTATCGTATTGTGTTGAAAGGAGGAGATTTATATGGACATCAGCCGACGCAGTTTTTTGAAGGCAACGGGTTTGAGCGGACTGGGTTTGGCGCTGTCGAGCCTCGGCTTGAATCTGCCGACGGTCAAGGCGGAGATCAAGAAGGAGTTCAAACTCACCGGCGCCAAGGAGTTCACAACGACGTGCCATTTCTGCGCATGCGGTTGCGGACAGATCGGCTACGTCAAGGAAGGCAAGCTCATCAACCTTGAGGGCGCGGTCGACAGTCCCGTCAATCGCGGAGCGCTCTGCCCGAAGGGTCAAGGGTACTCGCACATTCCCAACTCTGAGGAGCGCGCCAAGGTTCCGTTGTATCGAGCGCCGGGCTCGGATCATTGGGAGGAGATCAGTTGGGACGAGGCGATCGAGCGTGCGGCGAAGGCGATCAAGAAGGCGCGCGACGAGAATTGGATCGCGTCCGAGGAGATCGACGGTCAGCAGGTTCAGGTCAATCGCACCGACGCCTTTGGAGTGATCGGCGGATCACAGATCAACAATGAGGAATGCTATCAGCTCGTCAAGATGTTCAGGGCACTCGGCGGCATGTACGTCGACAATCAGACGCGCGTATGCCATGCCAATACGCCGCCCGCGCTCAACGCCGCTTTCGGTCGCGGCGCCATGACCAACCAGTGGTACGACCTCAAGAACACCAAGCTGGTTTGGATCGAAGGCTCGAATATGGCAGAGTGCCACCCGATCGGCATGAAGCATGTCATGAAGGCGAAGGACAAGGGCGCCAAGATCATTCACGTCGATGTTCGCTACACCCGCACGTCGAAGATCGCCGACTACTTCATTCAGATCAGACCCGGAACCGATATCGCGTTCCTCGGAGCAATCATCAATTACGTCATTCAGAACAAGAAATATAACGAGCCGTACCTCCGTCGACACACCAACGCCTATTGCTTGATCAATCCCAACTTCGGATTCGACGACGGCATTTTCAGCGGTTACAATCCCGATAAACGTTCGTATGACATGACGACGTGGATGTATCAGGTCGACGAGAACGGCAAGCCCATGAAGGCGGCGGAGCTCGAGGCGCCCAACACCGTCTTCAGTCTGCTCAAGCAGCATTACAGCCGCTATACTCCCGAGAAAGTATCGGAGATCACCGGTGCCTCGCCCTCGAAAATTCAATTCGCCGCCGAGCTCTTTGCCAACACGGAGCCGACGGTTTTCATGTACGCGCTCGGCTTGACGCAACACACGATAGGCGTCGAGAACATTCGATGTTATACGATCCTGCAGTTGTTGAAGGGCAACATCGGCGTGCCGGGCGGCGGCATCGATGCAATGCGCGGTCAGCCAAACGTTCAGGCGTCAACTGATTATGGGCTCATGTTCCAATACTTCCCGGGATATCTCGCGTGGCCAACTCAAAATACAAATACGCTCGAGAAGTGGACGAATGCGAGCGGCACGTTCCGCGCGAAGTTCCTCAAGAATTTGATGAAAGCATGGTACGGCGACGCGGCGACGCCCGAAAACGATTACGCGTTCAACTTCTTGCCGATCCGAAACACGCATAACAATTACTCGATCTATTGTCAGTTCGAGGCGGCGCTCAAGGGCATAATGAAGTGCATGTTTGTCTGCGGGCAAAATCCTCAAGTGTCGAACCCCAACCTTGGCATGGTGCATCGCGGGCTGTGCAAGCTCGACACGTTGATCGTCGAGGACCCGTACGTAAACGAGACCGCGGAGTTTTGGAATCGCCCCGACAATCCCGAAGGAAGTGAGCCGCGTCCGCCGTCGGAGATCAAAACCGAAGTGATCTTCATGCCGGCGTGCTCGTACCTCGAACGTTGCGGCACGATGAGTAATTCGATGCGCATGATCCAATGGCGCATGGCGGGACCCGATCCCGTCGGCGACTCCAAACCCGATTATGAGATTCTCGATATGCTTTGGAAGAAGATCAGAGAGCTCTACGCAAGCTCGACCGATCCGAAGGACAATCCGATCAAGGCGTTGACGTGGAATTATCGCACGGGTCCCGACATGGTGATCGATCTCATGAAGGAGGTCAACGGCTACGATCTGACGACGGGGCATCTGCTCAACGGCATCGGCGAGATTAAAGACGACGGCACGACCAATTCGGGCATGTGGATATATGCGGGCGTCATTCGAGACGGCGAAGTGCACATGGCGAAGCGCCGCGGTCAAGAGGACGAGGGCGATATGGGCGTCTTCCCCAATTACGGTTGGGTGTGGCCCGACAACATTCATCTGCTGTACAATCGGGCGTCGTGCGACGAGAACGGTCAACCGACCGATCCCAATCGCAAGCTCGTGTGGTGGGACGCCGCCGCGGGTCAATGGACGGGCTATGATCGTCCCGACGTCGGCAGCTTGACGGCAGGTCCCGATACTCCCGCAGGTCAAAAGCCGTTCCGCATGACGGGCGAGGGCATCGGTCGACTGTTCGCCGCGAAGTACTCTGACGTTGAGAACGGTCAAACGCGCGACGCATCTTCTACTCCCGTCGACGGACCCATGCCCGAGTTTTATGAGCCGGTCGAGAGCCCGACGAAGAACGCGTTGCATGAAAATCCCAACGCTCAATTCAGCCCGTGCGTGATCTATCCGCGCATGCCCGACCTTCAGAAGATCGGCACCAAGGACGAGTTCCCCTATGTCATGTCGAGCTCGAGCTTGACGGAGCACTGGTGCAGCGGCACGATCACGCGTCATATTCCGTGGCTCAACGAGCTCGTCAAGGAACCGTTCATCGAGATGCCGCACAAGCTCGCCGACAAGCTCGGCGTCAAGAGCGGCGACAAGGTCAAAGTGCGCTCGACCCGCGCGGAGATCACCGTCAAGGCGATGGTGACCAATCGCATTCAACCGTTGAGGATCAACGGCGAAGAAACTTTCGTGACGTGGATGCCGTACAACTGGGGCTTCAAAGGATTGTCGACGGGACCGAGCGGCAATTACATCACCATTGACGCGCTTGACCCCAACGCACAATCGCAGGAGTTCAAGGCGTGTCTGATCGATATCAAGAAGGCGTGAGCATGAATCTGCAGGATTATATCAGTCGACATGAGTTTTTGAGCCCGATCATCGAGGCGCAATCGATTGCCGATCGGCTCGTGGAGGCGCTCGACATTTCGATCGAATTTCCGTCGGTCGAGGAGTGCAAGGCATTGACTGCCGACGGCGTGCCCGTCCTTCAGCACGACGAGGTTTTGGCTCGATTGAACCCGTTCGAGGGCGAGACCGACAGAAAAATTTTCGAGACTCTGATCCGTCAAGAAGAGCTCGACTGCGATCCCATGCTCCGTTTGATCGTTTGGACGATGATCGATCGATCGGTGCCGAAGGAATTGAAAGCGTCGGAGGCGTGGGCGACGTGGCGACGCAATTATTGTCCGATCTGCGGTAGACGCCCCGTCATGGCTCAACTGCGCAAGGAGTTCCAAGGTCGGGCGCGATTCATGTTGTGCGACGGTTGCCATACGATGTGGGAATATAATCGATTGGGCTGCGTGTATTGCGGCAATGACGATCTCAAGTCGATACACATCTTGGAGATCGAGGCGGAGCCCGAAATTCGTCTGGACGTTTGCGACAAGTGCCAAGCGTATTTGAAGACGTACAATCACGAGGGCGAGGAACAGATTTATCTCAACGATCGGCTGACGTTGCATTTTGATCTGCTCGCCGACGATGAGCATTTGATCAAGCACGGCAGTATTTTGACCGAATAGAGAGGGAGTGATTAAATGGCAAGGGAGATGGCGATGCTCCACGACGTGTCGCGTTGCAGTGCGTGTCGAGCGTGCATGGTGGCGTGCAAGCAGTGGCATGATCTGCCGGCGGATTTCTCGACGCCGTTCGAGGGGCAATATCAATCGCATGCGGACTTGACTTCGAAGACGATCAATCTGATCAAGATGAATGAGCGCATCGACGCCGACGGCAAATTCCATTGGGATTTTATCAAGTTTCAGTGCATGCATTGCGTGAACCCGGGTTGCGCGAAGGGCTGTCCGAAGAATGCGATCGCTCAACTCGACAGCGGCGCGGTGGTGGTCGACGAAGATAAATGCGTCGGTTGCGGCTACTGCACGATCAACTGTCCGTTCAACGTTCCGCGGGTCGATCCCGATCGCAACAAGTCAACCAAATGCGATCTGTGCTTTGATCGGATCGAGCAGGGCATGGTACCGGCATGCGCCAAGACGTGCACGGCTCAAGCGATCGAGTTCGGGACGATAGAAGAGATGCGGGAGCTGGCGCATAAACGTTTGGAGGTCGTGAAGAAGGATTTCCCCAACGCGATGCTCTACGGTGTGGAGCCCAACGGCGTGGGCGGCACTCATATGATGTACATTTTGACGGAGAAGCCCGAGGTCTACGGTCTGCCTGCCGATCCCAAGACGCCCGACTCGGTCAATCTGTTCAAGGACATCATTCGACCGATCGGACATATCGCGGGCGTGGGAGCGGTCGCGGGCTTGGCGGGCGTGTTCGTGTTGAGCAAGATGTTCGGCAAGAAGGGAGGCGATTGAGATGTTGGTGAACGATAAATATGTTCCGCGGCATAAGATGAACTTTGTGTTGTGCCACTGGCTCAACGGCATTTCGTTTTTGATGCTGTTCATCACAGCGTTGCCGCTCTTCACCGATCAATTTCAATTCCTGTACACGATGTTCGGGACGGCGACGCTGCAGAACGCTCATCGGTTCTTCGCGGTGGTATTCATCGTCACTCCGATCATCGGACTGCTGATCGCTCGCGAGGGCTATGCCAAGATGTTCAACGAGGTGTTCAGCTTCGGCATGGACGATATCAAATTCCTGATCAGATTCCCGATGGAACTGCTCGGCATGCACCCCGAAGGAGTTCCCAAGCAAGGCTTCTACAACGGCGGCGAGAAGATGAACATCGCATTGCAGATGGGCATCTGGTGTGTGATGGTCGCCTCGGGACTGATCCTGTGGATGGGCAGCGGATATCTCGACAACTCGGTGCGCGCGTGGTTCATTCCGATCCACAGTATCGCGGCGGCGATCGGATTTGCGGCGGCGTTGGCTCACATCTATCTGGCGGTCGTGATGTATCCTCCCTCGCTCCATGGCATGAAGGACGGCACCATCACCGCCAAATATGCCAAGTCTCACCATGGCAAGTGGGTTGATGAGCTCGTCGACGACGGCGAAATCTCTCAAGGCGAGCTCAAGAAGGCGCTCGGCAAATAAATCATCGAAGGCAAAAAAATACGAGGAGCTCCGCCGTTCGGCAGATGCTCCTCATTTTTTTGAGATAAACGGACGGGCGCGGGCTCGCTCCATTACAATTGATCCCACTCCGTCAAATTGATCTTATACAGGTACGGACGGATTTCTTTTTGACGGATAAGAAGCGTGTCGGGGATTTTCTTCAGGCGTGCGGCAACGGTATTTTCCGACTTGCCGAGCGTATTGCATATATCCTTGAGCGTCGCTCCCCAATTGGAAAAAACGGTTGCCTGCAACAGAATATCATACACGCCTTCGGCAGTCCGATCATTCAAATTCAAGCCGTCAATTTTATTTCTGAAACGATTGTAGTTATCCAATTTGGCATGAAGAATCCTCTCGGTATTCTCGACAGCGTTCTTGATGAATTGCAGAGTGCCGATTATAAACGGCGTGAGGTCACCGCAATTGAGTTCCGAATTGGTGACGGCGAACAGCTCATAATATTGTTTGCGTTGAGTTTTGATGAGCAACGAGACCCTCAAAGCGACGACGGGCATCGTTAAAATCTCCGACAGACGATAGGAAGTAATGAAGCGCGCCATTCGACCGTTGCCGTCATAAAACGGATGTATGTAGCCGAACAGATAATGAAAAATGCCGACGCCGATCAACGAAGGAATCTTTTTGTCATGAAGAATGCTCAACGCGACCGTCATATGGTCGATGATTTTTTCTTCGGGATAAACGCCGCGATGAATTGTTTTTTGAGTGCCGCTGACGACATCGACACTGCCCTTGCGAAAAATTTTTCCGTCCGGCAGATCGGAAGGATCGGAGCTTTCAATTTCGTCGGCAATCAGATCATCGAACAGCGCTCGAATATCTTGGCAAGAATTTAAATCTACATTTTGCCCGTTGATGATGGTCATGTACTTGTTTACGATCCCGCTGAAGCGCAAAGACAATCGATCTTCGGCGGAGGCGTATAATGCGGAACGAATTTCTTTTCTTGAACTGCGGACGCCCTCAACATCATTGCTTGCCTTTATCTCATCGACAATGCAGGAGTTGATAAATTGTTCGATGCCGACCGGCGGAATGTTTTCGAGCAACGAACGGAGTTTCAAGCACTCTGACATTATGCCGTCGTAGAGCGAAATAATTTCTTCATTGCAACAATAGAAAAGCTCATATTCGTTTTGGCGATTGAACTCTCTTATCGTCAAGGGCAAATGCCGGGTGAACGGCGCGTTGAATCGATTTTTATATTGCTCGCGCCAAGCATCTTCATCAGCGTAATAAATTTTGTCCAACCGTTCATAGTCCATAACTCAAACCTCAAATTGGAATCGTTTTGAGGTCTCGAAAAGCCGACGCCTCAAAATTACCGTTTTTTGAGGTGTGCTCAACGGTCATCGACCTTCATCAAGTCCCACTCGCAAGCGAAATCGACCTTCGAACTGATCTCGTGCTCCGCCCAATTCGATTTGATCCTCTCGACCACGTCGGGAACATTCGACGCCCCGATGTTGTACAGCAGTACGATGAACTGCGTCGAGTTGCTCTTCGATACCACGTCACTGCGACGCAGGTTCGCCTTCAACATCTCCAAAAACTCATCGCTCACATCGGACATCACAATGCTCTCGTCGTCCTCGGGCGCCTCCAACGTGATCAGCATGATGCAATCCGAATGCCGCTCCGCGCGGAACGTTCGACGGAGGAAGCGATACACCGTCCTGAAGTTGTCGGGGTGAAGGATGAACGCCTCCTCGTCATGCCCGCGCTCCTCAAGTATGATCTCCATGTTCGACAGGCTCATCGTGTCGGCGATCTCCATCTCGTTGAGCTGCCGATCACTCCTGTACACGAAACAACCATGCTTGCCGCGCTGCTTGACAACGTAAAGCGCTTTGTCCGCCTTCTGATACAGCTCGTTGAAATCCGTGCCCTCGTTCGGGACGAACACGCAACCGATCGATGTGCCCAACGGGATCGCCATGTCCTCGCCCATCAACGATTTCGCCTCTGCCACCAGCAGTTCATTCGCTTGACGAGTGCGCTCGACGATCGTCGGCTCGTCCTTCACATCGACGCAGAAGCCCACAAACTCATCGCCGCCCATTCGCCCGATCAGATCCTCATTGCCCATGATCTCCCGCAGGATGTTGGCGAACGCGATCAAAATCTTGTCGCCCATCGCGTGACCGTGAATGTCGTTGACCAGCTTGAAACTGTCGAGGTCGATCATCAACAGCGCGCCGCTCTTGGTCTTGCATATCTCCGTCAGCTGCTCTTCGCTCGACGCCTTGTTGATCAGTCCCGTCAGCGCATCGGTGTTCGCCGTCTTGCGCAGCCCTTGAATTTTTTCGACCGTCTGCAGGATATTTGCAACGCGTCGAAGAAGTATATCGGGCGAGAACGGCTTCTTGATGAAGTCCATCGCGCCGTTCTCAAACCCTTGAATCTCTGTCTGCTCGTCGTGATCCGCCGTCATGAACATGAACGGTATGGTTCGATTGTACTCATTCTGCAACGTCGATTGCAATTCGTAGCCGTTCATGCCCGGCATGCGCAGGTCGGACAAAACCATGTCGGGCTCCTCTTGGCGATAGACTTCGATAGCCTCTTGCCCCGAGCTCGCGCATACGACTTCATATTGCGTCGCAAGAATGTTCTCCGTCATCATCAACGAGACGAGCATATCGTCGACTACCAAAATTTTTTTCAAATCCTCAACTCCCTCGTGCAGCATTTGTTTGGTAAACGTATTCTACCATATGATCGGTTTTCGATAAATATTTTTTTGTTTGGGGGTCGAATGCATGTTGACAATCGAGAGACTCAAAGAGCTGGGCGTCGACACCGAGAGCGGTCTCGCGAATTGAGCCTCTCGATCGACCGGTTAAATCGCCGAATAAAATCGCTGACGCTGGCGAGGTTACATAAAATTTTCGTTTGGAGGCTGAATGCATGATAACAATCGAGAGACTCAAAGAGTTGGGCGTCGACACCAAAGAGGGGCTGGCGCGCTGTATGAACAACGAAAAATTTTATCTCAAGATGATCCGAATCGGGATCGAGGACAAGCATTTCGAGATGTTGGAGCAGGCAATCGCCGACAAAGACATTCAAGCCGCATTCGATTCGGCGCATGCGCTCAAGGGCGTCATCGGCAATCTCGCCATCACTCCCATCTATGCGCCGCTCAATCGGTTGACCGAGATGCTCCGCGCCAAGATGAACGCCAATTACGAACCGATTTATAAACCGATCAAGGAAGCTCGAGAGAAGATTTTGCGCGAACTGTGATCGATCGAAGGAGGATTTTGCGATGTACAGGAAATGGATCGCTCTGCTGTTGACTGCGATCATGATGATGACGGTCGGTTGCGGCGGCTCGGAAAATCAAAACGAGCAGACTCAACAGAAGGCGGGCAACAATCTCGTCATCTACACGTCGATGAAGGAATCGCTGATCGGAGGCATCGTTGCAGGGTTCAAACAGAAGTACCCCAATATCGAAGTCGATTACCAATCGGCGGGCGCGGGTAAGATCATGGCGAAGCTCGACGCCGAACGCGAGAGCGGACAGATCATGGCGGACATCATTTGGACGAGCGAGGTTCCCGACTTCTACAAGATGAGACAAGAAGGCTTGCTTGAGAAATATCAGCCCGCGGGTTTCGAAGGGCTGCTCAATCCGTTCGACGACTATGACGGCTCATTCACCGCCGCGCGTCTGGGCACGTTGGGCATCGTCATCAACACCGATAACGTTCAAACTCCGCCCACGAGTTGGGAAGAGATTGCGACGGGCGCCGATTATAAAAATTCGTTCGGCATCGCCGATCCCGCGCTGTCGGGTACCGCTTACATGAGCATTGCACTGCTCGAGAAGCAATTCGGTTGGGATTATCTGGTGCGTCTGCATGACAACGGCGCGATCAAGAGTAAAGGTTCGGGGCGAGTGATCGAGGACACCGCCAACGGCACGCTCAAGGCATGCTTGGGCGTCGACTACATCACCGCGAGCAAGATCGATAAGGGCGATCCGCTCAAGATGGTTTATCCCAATGAACTGATCATGGTTCCGAGCCCGATTGCGATCTTCAGTCAATCGAAGCACATGGACGCCGCCAAGAAGTTTGTTGATTACATCGTGACGCAAGAGGCGCAACAGAAGGTCGCCGACGCAGGCACCGTTCCCGTCCGCGGCGACGTGACCATGCCCGAGAAGTACAATCTGCCTGCTCCCGAGGTCGCTCTCAATCACGGGATCAAGATCAGTTACACTGAAATTCTGCCGCACAAGGACGAAACGATCCAAAAGTTTTCCGAGCTGTTCAAGTGACTTAGATGAGGCACCCTCATGGACGAACACAATGAAGCTCAAGCCCGTTCGGATTTCTCCCGAGTGGGCTTTTTTGGAAATAAGCGCAAAGTCATGCTCGCCGTCATAGGATTGCCGTTGATCTTGGCGGCGTCGCTGGTCGGCTTGTATTTCTATCTGTCCGATACGTTCAAGCCGCCCCCGACCGTCGAGGTCACTCCCTACAATCATTTCGATCGGACGTTGCACGTGGTGACCGATGCCGATTATGCTCCGTACTCGTACGTTGACGATGAAGGCGAGTACATGGGCATGGACGTCGAGTTGATTGCCGAGATCGCCAACCGTCTGCAGATGAATCTCGATCTGAAATTACTGCCGTGGCCGGAAGCCAATCGTCGGTTCAAGAATCATAAGGCGGATCTGATCATGAATGTCGAGTCGGACATGATCATCAACGATCCGAGCATCATCGCGACGTTGCCGACGACCGAAAAGCAATATGTTGTCTACGGTCAGCATTCGATCTCGTCGGTGGCGGAGCTCTACGGTCGACGGGTGGCGTCGTTGCATCAAGTGCCGGGGCTCGGGCTCGATGATGAGGTTTCCTATATCGACTCGTACGAGAAAATTTTTCAAGGGCTCAAGGTCGGCGAATATGAGTTTGCGATCTGCCCGATCCAAGTCGGCAACGAGTTCCTTGAGAAATTCGAGCTCGACGACATTCAACCGAGTTACGCCGTCACTCACGTTTACGGTACGCTCGCCATGCACCCCGAGGACACGATGTTGCGCGTCCGAATCAACGCCGTCCTGATCCAGATGCAGCAGGAAGGGCGGCTGGTTGAGCTCGACCGCAAATGGATCAGTCACCATTACGAGAACATGACGATCACCGAGATGATCGAAAGCCGTCCGTGGCTTATGACGTCGATCGTGTTCTCGATATTCGTCGTGATCATTTTGCTCCTGTACATCGTCATGCAGTACCGTCACACGAAGATGCAGGACAATTTTCTGCACAACCTCGAGCTCAATCTCCAAACGATCAAAGAGCAGAGAGATCAGCTTGATCGGCAGCGCGATGAATTGATTGAGGCGAAGGATCGCGCGGAGAAATCGAACAAGGCGAAGTCGACATTCCTTTTCAACATGAGCCACGACATACGCACGCCGATGAACGCGATAATCGGTTATGTTGAGCTGTCGAACGCGTTGCAGGCGCCGTGCGCGACGTGTACTCGGGAGCGTTGTCCGTATGATATTCCGAAGAAGTTGCATGATTTTCTCAAGAAGATCGGAGCGTCGAGCCAACATCTCTTGGCGTTGATCAATGACGTGCTGGAGATGAGCAGGATCGAGAGCGGCAAGCTCGAGCTGGTGATGGAGGACGCGGATATCGTAAAGGCGATCGAC
Source organism: Selenomonadaceae bacterium (assembly GCA_017477125.1). GTDB lineage: Bacteria > Bacillota > Negativicutes > Selenomonadales > Selenomonadaceae > Quinella. Next base: position 12,089 of record JAFUXN010000072.1, on the reverse strand, counting down.
GAAGTCGAAGACATGTTCCGATCGCAGATGCAGACGAAGGGCATAAATTTTGTGGTCGAAAACAATATAACGGATCGATATGTGATCTGCGACAAGCATCGTTTGGATCGAGTGCTGTTAAATCTGTTGAGCAACGCGGTGAAGTTCACGCCCGAGGGCGGCGGGATATCGGTTCGTTTCAAACAGCTCGGCACGGAAGAAGTTGAAGATAAACGGTTTGGGGATTATGAGCTGCGGGTGAAGGACAGCGGCATCGGAATGACGGCGGAGTTTGCGGCAAAAGTGTTTGAGGCATTCACGCGCGAACGGACGTCGACGGTGAGCAAGATACAGGGCACGGGCTTGGGCATGGCGATCACGAAAAATATAATTGATCTGTTCGGCGGGACGATCGATCTGGTGACGGCGCCCAACGAGGGCACGGAGTTCATCATCAACTTGAGGTTTGAGCTGTCGAATGTCGAAGCGGAGCAGACGCATGACGAATCGCTTGAAGAGCTGCTCGATGCGGGAGAGGACTTGGCGCAGAAGAAGTTGTTGCTGGTCGACGATATAGAGGTCAACAGAGAGATTGCGAAGATGATGTTGGAGATGGCGGGCTTTGAGATCGACACGGCGACAAACGGCAAGGAGGCGCTTGAAACGGTAGCGGCGTCGAAGGCGGGAGAATATGCGGCGGTGCTGATGGACATACAGATGCCGGTGATGGACGGCTACGATGCGGCGCGAGCAATCCGCGCGCTGTCGGATCAGAAGTTGGCGTCGATCCCGATCATTGCGATGACCGCCAACGCATTTGCCGAGGACGTGCAGGCGGCGAAGGACGCGGGCATGAACGCGCACATCGCCAAGCCCATAGACGTCGGCAAGATGATGGAGACGTTGACGGAAGTGTTGAAGGGCGGCAAGAAATAATTTTTGGGGGTTGATCATTTGAAGGAGATTAAAGTTCAGGATGCGGTGGGGCAGGTGCTCTGTCACGACATCACTCAGATCATTCGAGGCGTAACCAAGGACGCGCGCTTTCGTAAGGGGCACGTCATAACCGAAGAAGATATTCCCGTGCTGCTCTCGCTCGGCAAGGAAAATATTTTTGTGTGGGAGAACGACGAATCCATGCTCCACGAGAACGACGCCGCCGATATTCTCCGTCGCGTCTGTCAGGGTAGCGGGCTCGTCGCCACCGACGTCAAGGAAGGCAAGATCGAGTTGAAGGCGACCGTCGACGGCGTCTTTCATGTCGATGCCGATCGGCTCAATCAAATCAATGAGCTCGATGAGATTTGCATCGCCACGGTCAATAATCATGTTCCCGTTCGAAAGAATAAATCCGTCTCGGGCATGCGCGTGATCCCGTTGACGATCGAGCGCTCGAAAATGGATCGCGTGCAATCGATCGCCGGCGACCAACCGTTGATGAGGATCGCGCCTTACCGTCAGATGAGCGTCGGGCTGATCGTCACGGGCTCGGAAGTGTTTCATGGAAGGATCGAGGACACATTCACGCCGGTGATCGAGGCGAAGCTGAAAACGTTCGGCTTGACGATCTCCGCGCGGGCGCTGTCCGACGATTCGAAGGCAATGACGCTCGAACACATCAACCGAATGCTCGACGACGGGATCGAGATGATCTTGTGCACGGGAGGAATGAGCGTTGATCCCGACGACCGAACGCCGGCGGCGATCTCTGCAAGCGGCGCCGAAGTCGTGGCGTACGGCGTGCCGGTGTTGCCGGGCGCGATGTTCATGCTCGCGTATAAGGGCGACGTGCCGATCATGGGACTGCCGGGCTGCGTGATGTTCTGTTCGAAGACGGTATTCGATCTGATCCTGCCGCGCGTGGTGAGCGGCGAACGGCTAAATCGTCTCGACCTCAAACACCTCGGGATCGGAGGGCTCCTTTGATGTCTGAAAATGCAAGTGAGTGGCTCGAGCTCGAACAGGCGATCGAGATTTTGATCGACAACGCCCCGATCGTCGACGACGTTGAGCATATTCGTTTGAATGCGGCGCTCGGTCGAATTGCCGCCCGCGACATCAACGCTCGGCTCGACAATCCGCCCTTCGATCGCTCGCCTCTCGACGGATACGCGCTCAACTCTGCGTTCACCGTCGAGCCGCCCAATGATTTTACGATCGTCGGCGAAGAATGCGCGGGAGATTTTTTTGATCGGGTTCTCGGCGAGCGTCAAGCGTTGAGGATCATGACGGGCGCGCCCATGCCGAGAGGTTCCGATTGCGTTGTTCGACAGGAAGATGTTACCGTCGAGGGCGATCGGTTGACCGTCCCCTACACGCTCAATCACCGGCAAAATTATTGTTTCAAGGGCGAAGACGTTCATCGCGGCGCGCTGCTCATCGCTCGCAACACGCCCCTCAAAGCCGCGCACATTGGAGTGCTCGCCGCGCAAGGGATCGCCGCTGTTGAAGTGTATCGCCGTCCTTCGATAGTGATCGCGTCGACCGGTGACGAGCTCGTTGATATCGATCGACCGCTCGTCGACGGGAAAATTTATAACAGCAATCTCTACATGCTCAACGCGCGGCTGATTGAGCTCGGCTTTGATCCGATCGTGGTCGGCATTTGGAACGACGACGCCGATTCGATCGTCGACGAGATCAAACGCCGTCAATGCGATCTGCTGATCACGACGGGCGGTGTGTCGGTCGGCAAGAAGGACATCATGCACGAGGTCGTTAAAAAACTTGGCGCCGAAAAATTATTTTGGCGCGTGGCGATGAAGCCCGGGGCTCCCGCGCTCGCTTACAAGTTCGAAGGCATGCTCGGGCTGGCGTTGAGCGGTAATCCGTTTGCGGCGTTCGCGACGTTCGAACTGATGTCCCGTCCGTTGCTCGCCAAGCTCAGTCGTCGCGAAAATGTCATGTATCGTCGGCTCCGCGCGGAACTTGCCGACGACTTCAATAAGGCAAGCCGCGGGCGTCGGTTCATTCGCTCGCGCTTGAGCGACGGGCGGATCACTCTGTCGAACAATCATGCGTCGGGGTCGCTGGCGTCGATGATGAACTGCAACGCGTTCGTCGACATTCCCGCAGGCACCGAACGTTTGAGCGCGGGCATGACCGTTGATGTGATTGAGCTATGATCGATCGTTTCAATCGTCGAATCGAATATGTGAGGGTGTCGCTGACGGATCGATGCAACCTTCGCTGTCGATACTGCATGCCGGAGTCGGGCGTGACGAAGCTGGCGCATTCGGAAATCTTGACGTACGAAGAAGTTCTGAGAGTGATCCGATTGCTGGCGCGGCTGGGGATCAAGAAGGTGCGGCTGACGGGAGGCGAGCCGTTGATCCGAATGGGGATCGTCGATCTGATCCGTTCGATCAAAAATCTCGACGGCATTGAGCGAGTGGTGATGACGACCAACGGAGTGCGGCTGGCGTCGATGGCGGAGCAGTTGATTGATGCGGGGCTCGACGGGATCAATTTGAGTTTGGACACGCTCGACGGGAAAATCTTTCAAGCGATCAGCCGACGAGACTGTTTTGACCGAGTGCTTGAGGGGCTCAACAAAATTTTGTCGCTTGGCATGAGAGACGTGAAGTTGAATTGCGTGCCGCTGGCGGAGATCAATGACGATGTTGATGATCTGATCGAGCTGATCAGGGATCGCGACGTGAAGTTGAGATTCATCGAGCTGATGCCGATCGGGTTGGCGCGAGATTTTAAGGGCTTGCCGCTTTCGACGTTGCGCGATCGGATCGAGCAGAAATTTGGTCGTCTGATGCCGATCGATTCGACGGAAGCGCAAGCGGGACCGGCAAAATATTTTCGGCTGAACGGATTCGTCGGGGCGATCGGATTTATAGACGCGCTCGAAGATAAATTCTGTTCGACGTGCAATCGGGTGCGGCTGACGGCGGAGGGCTTTCTTAAATTGTGTTTGAGCGCGCCGGCGGGTTTGGACGTGAAACGATTGATGCGTGGCGGGCTCGACGATGAGCAGTTGATGTTGAGATTGTCGTCGGCGATTTACAATAAACCGTTGGAGCATGCGTTTGACGGAGCGATCGAGCTCAACGATCGTCGGCGCATGTATCAGGTCGGAGGATGATGTTATGGGCGAGATAAAATCGATTTGCATAAGCGAGAGGCGCGGGACGCAAAAAATTCCCATCGAGCGCGCCGATTTCATAACCGAGTACGGGATCGCCAACGATGCGCATGCGGGCGATTGGCATCGTCAAGTGAGTTTCCTCGGGCTCGACGAGATCAATGAGTTTCGAGCGAGAGGAGCCAACGTTGAGTTTGGAGCGTTTGGTGAGAATGTGGTTGCCGACGGTTTCAGATTTCGCGATCTTCCCGTCGGCACTCGATTGAGGAGCGGCGACGCTGTTTTCGAGATCACGCAGATAGGCAAGGAGTGCCACAGCCATTGCGCGATCTATCAACAGATAGGCGATTGCATCATGCCGCGCGAGGGAGTCTTCGCTCGAGTGATCCACGGCGGATCGATCGCTGTCGGCGACACGCTTGAGATCACGACCGATAAAATTCCGCTCGATGCGGCGGTGATCACCGCGAGCGATCGTTGTTCGACGGGCGAGCGCGAGGACTTGAGCGGACCGAAGGCGGTAGAGATATTGCAATCGAACGGGTATGATGTGGTCGAGCGAGTGATCCTGCCCGACGATAAGGATCAGCTCATGGCGCAGATGAAATCGTTTGCGGATCGCGGGATCGGGTTGGTGGTGACGACGGGAGGAACGGGTTTCTCCGTTCGGGACGTGACGCCCGAGGCGACGGTTGAGCTTTGCGAACGACTTGTGCCCGGGATCGGCGAAGCGATGCGAGCGATGTCGCTAAAAATTACTCCGCGCGCGATGTTGAGTCGGGCGACGGCGGGGATCACTCGACGGACGTTGATCGTCAATCTGCCCGGAAGCGTCAAGGCGGTCGACGAGTGTTTGAATTACATTTTGCCGACGCTCGGGCACGGCATCGAAATCCTAAGAGGAGACGACGCCAATTGCGCGAGACCATGACCATGGATTTTTCGAATGTCAGTCTGTTGCTCGTCGCCGGCGGACGGAGCTCGCGCATGCATGAGGACAAGCGTCGGCTGATGCTCAACGGCGCGGGACTGCTCGAATTGATGTTGAGCAAAGCGGCTGCCAACGGATTCTCCGAGATTTTGTTATGCGTCGAAGAGCGATTGCCGTTCATCGTCGAGCTCGCATCGAAGTTCCGCGCGGAGGTTTTGATTGATCACGTCGAAGGCGGCGGTCCGATGGTCGGCATCGTCAACGGGCTCAAGCGGCTCAAAACCGATTGGGCGCTCGTCGTCTCGTGCGACATGCCATTTTTCGATTTTGGGGCGCTCGAAAATATTTTTGACGGCTCGAGCGAAATCATTGTGCCGCGCGCCGGCGGTCGTCTCCAAACTCTTGCCGCCTTCTATCGTCGTTCGACCGTCGACAGTTTTGAGCAGAGTTTGAGCGTCGGCGAAAGGAAATTGCGGGCGGTGATCGAGCGAGTGCCGCATCGGATCGTTGATGTCGGCGACGAGATCATGTTCTTCAACGTCAACACTCGAGCGGATATGAGGTTGGCGCGCGGGCGAGCGATCAATCTCGAACGGCGGGTGCCGATCATTTCGATCGTGGCGCCGAAATCGGGGACGGGCAAGACGACTTTCATCGAGCGGTTGATCCCCAAACTGATCGAGCTCAACATTCGCGTCGGCGTTGTCAAGAGCGATGCCCATTCGTTCAATCTCGACGTCGAAGGCAAGGACTCTTATCGCTTTCAACGGTCGGGCGCGGCGAGCGTGGCGGTGGTGTCGCCCGGCGGTTGGTTCATGATCAATCGGACGAAGGAGCGCGCCGAGTTTGATCAGATCGTCAATCGAATGACCGACATCGATCTGATCTTGACCGAGAGCAGAACGCATGGGACGTTGCCTTCGATATCTCTGTATCGGGGACTCGACGAGCCGTTGATCAATGATGATGTGGTGGCGCTGTTCACCGATCGTCATGTCGATTGCGAGATCGAGCAATTTGATCTCGATGATGTTGATGCCGCCGTCAAACTCTGTCGATTCCTGTGCGAAGGAGGACGCTCACTTTGATCGTTCTGCGGCACTTCATTTTCCTCGCGCTCATCGTTCTTGCGCTCGCCTCCGGATTGTCCGAGCCGCTCGCTCGCAACTCCGCGCGGATTATTTTTTTTATATCCGCCGTCATGCTCTTCACCGATCAACGCGTGCTCACTCTGATCCTCCAACGCAAACGCCTCGTCCTGCTGATGCTTGCGTTCATCGGCTGGCTCGTCGTCTCGTCGATCAACGCAGGGTACATGCCGACGCACGACTCCTCAACCTATTGGTTTTATTTCTCCTATAACATGTTCCTGTTCATCCCGATTGCGTTGTTCATCGAGCGGGAGAAGCAGATCGATTGGATTTTCCTCGCGCTCGCCGTCTCACTCATGCTCAACAACATCGTCGTCGAGATGGAAGCGCTTGCCGACTTCGAACGCCCCGTTACATTTTTGCGCGGCGCCTACATGCAGAGCGCCCTCCTCTACGTCATACTGCTGCCCGGCTTTTTGATCCTCACGCTCCGCTCAACCAAGCCCCCGATCAAAATCGCCTGCTGGATTTTTTTCATCGCATCGCTCACCGCATTCATTCTGCTCAAAACCCGCGGCGCCATGCTCTGCATGCTCGTCGTTCTGCCGCTCGTCATCGCCTTCTTCGTCCGCGACCTCAAAAAACTTTTGTCGATCGCATTGATCCTCGCATTGACCCTCGTCGCATTCATCAACCTTCACCCCTCGACCGTCGAGCGCGTTGAGACCGTCAAAAATCTCGACGCCGAACAATCCGTCAGCGAACGTTTTCTGATCTGGCGTAGCTCTATCAACATGATCAAAGACCATCCGATCATGGGCGTCGGCTTCGGCGAGTTCGAACAGAATTACAAAGGCAAATATATCAGCGACGACGCCAAGGAACGTTGGCAAGGTCATGCCCACAACACTTATCTCCAACTGTGGGCGGAGACCGGCGTGATCGGCTTGACGATCTATTGCGCGCTGTTCGGATACATCCTTCGATGGTCGTGGCGCCGACGAGCCAATCACTACGCCGCCATGATCTTCTTCTCGACGCTCGGCTTCATGCTCTACAGCCTCACCGATTACACTTATTCGAGCTTCAGCGCCATGCGCGTTTATTGGTTCGTGTTCGGCATTTGTTTGCGAGGCGCCGATCTTCCTGTCGACAAATCCGCGCCGACATTGTAAAATGCTCCCAACAATTTCAAACGGAGATGTGCTCAATGCCCGAAGTATTTCCAATCAAAAACTTTGACGAGATGCTCGAGCTCGAACGCTTCAGGATTCTGTATCAGCCGATCGTGCACGTCGCGAGCGGACGAATTTGCGGCTATGAGGCGCTCACTCATTTTGTCGATCCCGAGCGCGGGCTGATCAAACCGTCGGCGTTCATTCCCATGCTCGAGGACGCCGGGCTCATTCATAAGCTCGACGCATTCATGATCAATAAAGTCTGCCAAGAATTTCATTCGATCGTCGAGCACAGCATCACGCCCGTGCCGATCTCGATCAACCTATCGGAATTTGATTTCGAGCACGCCGACATGCCTTCGATCATCGCCGACGCTCTCGATAAAAACGCTCTGCCTCATGGAGCTCTCAACATCGAGATCAAGGAGGCTGCTGTTTGCGGCGCTCGTCAATCTTTAATCATCAACGCGCTCGAGAAGATGCGAACCCTCGGCTCTGAAATTTGGATCGATCATTTTGCTCGAATGATGTCGCCGATCAATGTACTCGGCGCGTTTCGTCCCGACCTGCTCAAGATCGACGGGAGCTTCCTTCGCAATTTCCACACCGACGTTTATGCTCGCATCCTGCTCAAAAACATCATGAACATGACCAAGGAGATGGGCTTGCGGACGTTGATGATCGACGTCGAAGATGAGGAGGTCGTCAAGTTCCTGCACCAGGTCAATTGCGAGAAGGCGCAGGGATTTTATTACGGCGCGCCCGAACCGTTTGAGCCGATGCATCATTTGAGCCGGCAGCCCGAGGATCGTGACACGCGTCGATATTACAATTCGATCGGTCGGGTAAATTTGCTGTCGCAGACGCCGATGCAGACGATCAGCTTTGACGAGGTCGAAGTCGAATCGCTCAATCAGATACCGTTGGCGATCGTCGAGTTCAACGGCTCGAAATTTCATTTCCTCATGACCAATGAGAGTTTCCGCCAATGCTTCACCGCACTCGGCAAAAGCGGCGACACGGACGTCGAGGAGATTTTCAACAATCGATCGTTGCCGTTTGCGCTCCGCGTCTGCAACACCGCTCAACAGGTCGTGATCAACAATGATGAGCGCGTGCTCGACTTCGTCACCGGCGACGGCTTCAGCAATATTCGCCTCCGTCGGATCGCTTTCAACGAGCGCGAGCAGACTGCGGCGTTGCTTGCCGTCGTCGAACAGATCGGCGCCGACAAAAATCGTGAGCGCGAGGGCAAGAAGGAGACCGTCCTTCGATTCCTCTATACTCTCTACAGCCGCGTCGACCTGTTGAACTATGACGCCCATGAGGTCGAAAACATTTACTTAAACTCCGCGCGGTACAAGGAGAGTTTCATCAAGGGCAGCGTCTCTCAATCGATCAAGAACTTCGCCGATCGCAACATCTACGGCGAGGATCGTCAGAAGTTCATCGACTTCTTTGATGTGAAGACGCTCGACAATCGGTTGTGGGAGATCGGCACCGATCATTTGACGGACTACTTCCGAACGCGAGACGGCTTCGGCAATTTCAGTTGGCAGATGTACATGCTGATCCCGATCGTGTTCGACAAGCAGAGATATTTTGTGTGTTGCGCGCGCGGGATCGACGCCGAACGCATGCGTCGCTTGCCGGAGATCGATCGCATGGGCGCGGAGTACTACGACATGCCCGGCAACCCCGTCTTCCTGCTGTTGGCGAGCCACGCCTTCACCACAACACTCGGCTACGGCTCATTCGAGCAATTTCTTCAGAACTCGTTTTACGTTGAGGCGAGCCTGACCGACAATCGGATACTCTACATGCATTTGGGCAAGCAGGGGATCGTGAGCAAGCGCGGACGGAAGGGCGCCGCCTACGACGAGACCATGCGCGACATGATCATCAACACGGTGGTCGAGGACAAGCACGAGGCGGTTGAGAAATTTTTTGATCGCAATCGATTGCTGGCTGATTATCGCGTCGGCAAGATCAGTGACGAGATGGAGTTCCTCCGTCGCCCCGACAAGAACGACGAGCCGCGATACCTCCACACGACTTATCAAGTGCGAGAGGCGAGCGAGGGCAATAACATTCACGTCTTCTTCCTGTCGTTCGACATCGACGGCTACCGACGCAAGAACGAGCAACAGATCAAATTGATCGAGCGCGACACGTTGACCGGCTTATACAATCGCGGGACGGCGGTCGTGCTCATTCGAAAATATCTCGCCAACTCTGAAGGGCGTCGGTCGGCGCTGATCCTGCTCGATCTCGACAACTTCAAACAGATCAATGATCGGTTCGGACATGAATGCGGCGATCGGATATTAAAAGACGCGGCGTCGAGAATGAAGGCGGCATTCAATACTTACGGGCTGGTTGCGCGCATCGGCGGCGATGAATTTTTGGCGATGCTCAAGGACGTCAGCGCCAATCAGACCGATCAGATCCTCAAGCAGTTCAGCGACTCGGTCAAGTCGTTGACGTACCACGGACATCAGATCACTTACACGATGTCGATCGGTTATGCGGTCTACCCCAATCACGGCGTCGAGTACCAAGATTTATATCAGAACGCCGACATGGCATTGTACGCGGTCAAGATGAACGGGCGCGCTCACTTCCGTCGCTTCCAACCCGACATGGAGAATAACAATCGCGCGCAACTCGGATTCAGTTTGGCTCAACTGTCGGAGGGCATGCCCGGCGGCTTCCTCGTCTATCGGGCGCGCGAGCCTTATGAACTTCTCTACGCCAACAATCAGCTCATGCAATTGTATGAGTGTGATTCGCTCGACGAGTTGAGGAGCTTCTCGGGCAATTCGTTCCGCGGTTGCGTGGTCGATGAGGATTGGGACGAACTTCAGCAGACGATCAAAAATCAACTCGCGCTCTCAAACGACTTCGATTATGTGCAGTTCCGTGCCAAGACCGCGCGCGGCAATGTAAAATATCTCGAGAACTACGGGCGGCTGATCCCGTCGGTCGATGACGGCGATGCATTTTATGTGTTCGTGGTCGACGTCAAGCAGAAGGAACGGATCAATCGCACGCCCAAACCGATCGCTCAAAAGACGCAATCGACCGAGGAGAAGCTCATCATCGATCAACTGCTCGAAAGCCGACGGAAGAATTTGCTCGACGGTCTGTTCGAAGGATTCTCCGTCGTCGCCGAAGGCAACTATGTCACGATCCACGATTGCAAGCTCAACATCGCGCGTTGGTCGTCGTCGGCGGTCGATATCTTCAACCTCCCGAGCGAGTACGTTGATGCAAGTTCCCACGATTGGGGCGAGCTCGTCAATCCCGACTCCCGCGATCGGTATCGCTACTTGATCAATGCTCTGCTCCAAGGCGAGCTGCCCTTCTACGAAATTCATTACCGCGTTCGAACCAAGGACGGCACTTATACGTTGTGCACCGCCAAGGGCGTGGTGATCCCCGACGTCGACGGGCGCCCCGATTTCATCTGCAGTGTGATCAAAAATCATGGCATCTTCTCTCAAGTCGACGAGGTCACCGGCTTGCGCAATCAATATGCCTTCTTCAAAGACCTCTCGCAGATGATGTCGAACGATCAATCGTGCGTGATCCTGTTGATCGGCATCGACAAGTTCACCAACATCAACGACATGCGCGGCTACAATCATGGCAATCACGTCCTGCAGGAGTTCAGCAAATTGCTCCGCGAAATTTTCAAGGGCTACAATCTGATCTATCGAATGGACGGAACCAAATACACGATCGTGATGCGCAACACCGACGAGGAGAAGGCGAACGCCATCTACGAACAGTTGAGATTGAGATTGAGGAGCGGCTTCTACGTCGATGCGATCCGCCACAACCTGATCGTCAACGGAGGCATGATCAAACTCGATCGGTTCCAAGTGAGCGAGAAAACCGTTTACTCATGTCTGAACTACGCGCACAAGGAATCGCAGGAGACCCGGCACGGCGAGCTCGTCAAGTATCAGATCAGCATGAACGAGAGCAATCGCAAGGCGCTCGAAAAGATCAATGTGATCCGCGACAGCGTCATCGACGGGTGCAAGGGATTTTATCTGTGCTATCAACCGATCGTCGACACTCGAACCGAAACGCTCAGAGCGATGGAGGCGCTGTTGCGTTGGCGCGGCGATCCCTACGGCGAGGTTCCGCCTTATCAATTTGTGCCGGTGCTCGAGGAGGATGCGATCTTCCCCGAGTTGGGCGGTTGGATATTGCGTCGCGCGATGATCGACGGACTGAAATTCTTTGAGCGATATCCGAATGTGATCATGCATATCAATCTGTCGTACGTTCAGCTCGAGAAGGAAGATTTCAGCGACATGCTGTTGAGGATCATCGACGAACTTCAGTTCCCGCCGCGGCAATTGTGTTTGGAGATCACCGAGGGCTGTCGTCTGCTCGACATGGATAAATTGATCAGCATCGTGACGTTCCTCAAGGCGCGCGGCATCTCGTTTGCGATTGACGATTTCGGAACGGGCTTTGCGTCGATCGACATCTTGAAACGATTGCCGGCGAACGTCGTGAAGATCGATCGGGAGTTCATCAGGGACATCGACAAGCGCGACGAAGATCGTCAAGCGTTGAAACGGATCGCGGAGCTGGCGGCGATCTTCGGCTCGAGCGTGTGCGCGGAGGGCATTGAGACGATCGAGATGCGGGACATCATTCGCCGTTATCCGATCGACACCATTCAAGGCTTCCTCTACTCTAAACCGTTGCCCTTCGACGAATTCATGAACAGGCACTTCAAATGAATTGAGCCTCCCCACTCGGGTCGCCCATGGGCTTCAAAGTAGGGCGGG
>JAFUXN010000071.1 GCA_017477125.1 Selenomonadaceae bacterium | reverse complement strand
GCAGGCGACGACGCCTAACCTTCAACCCAAAAAATTCTCGGCGGTCGACCACAAAGATTTGTCGGCAACGAAAATATAGGCGGCGGTCGCCCCGTGAGCCGGCGACGACGCCTAACCTTCAACCAAAAAAAATTATCCGCGCTAAACCCCAAGATCATTCGAGCCAAGGAGGTGACGAGCCATGAGTCAAAACAATTTCGTGCACCTGCACGTCCACACCGAGTTCAGTCTGCTCGACGGCGCCGCCCGCATCAACTCTGTCCTCGCTCGCGCCAAAGCGCTCGGCATGAACGCGCTCGCCATCACCGACCACGGCAATCTCTACGGCGTCGTCTCCTTCTATAAAGCCGCCCTCAAGCTCGACGTCAAGCCCATCATCGGCTGCGAAGTCTACGTCGCTCCTCAACATCGCTCGCTACGTGAGGAAGTCAACGGCGTCAGGTATTATCATCTGATCCTGCTCGCCGAAAACGATCTCGGCTACCGCAATCTCGTCAAACTGATCTCGCGCGCCAACACCGAAGGCTTCTACTACAAGCCGCGGGTTGACAAGGAACTTCTTCGCCAGTATCATGGCGGCTTGATTGCGCTGTCGGCATGCGTCAAAGGAGAAATCCCGCGCGCCATTCTCAACGCCGACGGGCTCGACAACCTCAGCCGCGCCGACGCCATCATTCGGGAGTACATTGACATCTTCGGTCGCGACAATTTTTTTCTCGAGATACAAAATCATGGGCTCAAAGATGAGAAGATCGTCGTCCCCGCTCTGATAAAACTCGCCCGTCAAAATGATCTCGGGCTGGTCGTCACCAATGATGTTCATTACGTCGAGCGCGCCGATTCGAACGTCCACGACATTTTGATCTGCATTCAGACCAACAAGACCGTCGACGATCCCACTCGCATGCGCTACCAATCCGACGACTACTATCTTAAATCGCCCGAAGAGATGCGCGCGTTGTTCCCCGATCTCCCAGACGCCGCCGACAACACTCTCAAGATCGCCGACCGTTGCAATGTGACGTTCGAGTTCAACCGCATGAAGTTGCCGCATTACGATCTGCCGTCGAATTTCAAAGATGCCGCCGCCTACCTCAACTCACTTTGCCGCGCTCGATTGCCGACGCGTTATTCGACCGTCGACGACACGATCACCGCGCGCCTCGACCACGAGCTTTCAACGATCCGCTCGATGGGCTACGACAATTATTTTCTGATCGTGTGGGACTTCATTCGCTTTGCAAAGTCAAAGGGCATCGCCGTAGGTCCGGGGCGAGGCTCCGCCGCAGGCTCGATTGTTGCGTATCTGCTCGGCATCACCGATCTCGATCCGCTCAAGTACGGATTGCTCTTCGAACGATTTCTCAACCCCGAACGCGTGTCGATGCCCGATATCGATGTCGATTTCTGCTACCTCCGTCGGGAAGAAGTGATCGAGTACGTCAAACAGAAGTACGGACGCGATCACGTCGGGCAGATCGTCACCTTCGGAACCATGGCGGCGAAGGCGGCGGTGCGCGACGTCGGACGCGTGCTCAACTTCAGCGTCGGCGAGACCACGCGGCTGGTCAAGATGATGCCCAATGAGATCAAATTTACTCTCGATCAAGCGCTCGAGGCATCGAACGATCTGCGTCAGGCGTGCGAGAAGGACGCGCGCATCAAAAATTTGATCGAGCTGTCGAAGCAATTGGAAGGACTGCCGCGACACTCGTCCGTGCATGCGGCGGGGCTGGTGATCGCGCCTCAACCGCTCGATGAACTTGTGCCCGTTCAGCAGACCGATGGCACACTCATAACCCAGTTCGACAAGGACACGCTTGAGGAGCTCGGCTTGCTGAAGATGGATTTCCTCGGGCTGCGGACGTTGACGGCGTTGAGCGACGCGATCGAGAACATCAAACAGAGTTATGAGCCGTTCGACGCGGCGCCGAAGAAATTGCGCAAGCTCGACCGTCAACTGTCGCTGTTCGAATGTCCGATCCAAACCGTTGAGGACATTCCGCTCGCCGATCCGATCACCGCCAAGATGCTCGCCGACGGCAAAACGGGCGCCGTCTTTCAGCTCGAATCGGCGGGCATCACCAAGCTCGTGCGCGATCTTCGACCGCAAGGTTTCAACGATTTGATCTCGATCGTCGCGCTGTACCGACCGGGACCTTTGGGCAGCGGCATGGTTCAAGATTTTATCGATCGAAAGAACGGCAAGATCGCCGTCGAGTACATGCACCCGCGGCTCAAACCGATCCTCAACGAGACGTACGGCGTGATCCTCTACCAAGAACAGGTGATGGAGATCGTTCGGGAGCTGGCGGGCTTCACGCTCGGGCGCGCCGATCTTCTCCGTCGAGCGATGGGCAAAAAAAAATCCGATATCCTTCTCGCTCAACGCAAAGATTTTATTGAGGGCTGCTCCGCGCGGAACATCGATCGAGCGCTCGCCGAACGGATATTCGAACTGCTGTTGCACTTCGCCGATTACGGATTCAACAAATCGCACTCGGCGGCGTACGCGTTGCTGACGTGGCGAATGGCGTACTTGAAAGCGAACCACCCTGCGGAGTACATGGCGGCGATGCTCTCGTCGGTGATGGACTTGGACAAGACGACGGCATACGCCGATCAGGTGAGGCGCATGGGGCTCAAGTTGCTCGGTCCCGACGTCAATCGATCGGAACGGCAATTCACGGTGACGGGCGGCGCGATCCGATTCGGGCTGGCGGCGTTGTGGAACGTGAGCGAGGCGATGGTGGGCAACGTGATCGACGAGAGGACGCGCGGCGGCGATTACAAATCGTTGACGGATTTCTGTCGACGGGTCGATCTCAAGCTGGTCAATCGTCGAGTGGTAGAGATATTCGTCAAGAGCGGGGCATTTGATTCGATCGATCGTCGGCGGACGGCGTTGATGACGATGATAGACGATGCATTTTCGACGGGCGAACGTTATCAACGGGAGCGGGCGAGCGGATTATCGGCTCTGTTCGGCGCGGGCGATTGTGTGATCGATCCTCCCGTGCCCGACGTTGAGGAGAGATCGTTGGCGACGATCCTCGGCTGGGAGCGCGAGACGTTGGGATTTTATTTGACGGGTCACCCGCTTGACGAGTACAGAGACAAGATTGGGGGATTGATCAGGCTCAAGGACATCACCAAAACTCGATTCGACAACAAAAAAATTTTAAAGACCGCGGGACTGATAATCGGGGTGAGACAATCGATCACCCAGCACGGCGATACGATGTGCTTCATTCAACTCGAAGATTTCAGCGGGCGAATGGGCGTGACCGTGTTCCCAAGAATATTTCAAAGCAATCATAACCTGCTGGTGCTCGACAAGGTGATAGTGATAGAGGGCAAGCAGGAGATTTATAACGGCGAGCCTACGTTCGTGGCGGAGACGATCATGGACGTGTCGGAATATGAACCGACGAAGTATTATTTGAAGGTAGCCGACGAGGCTCAGCTCGATCAGATCAAAGCAATCTGTTTGGAGCACAAGGGCGATCGAACAGTTTTTACATATATAAAGGGCGCAGGCAGCTGGCAGAAATTGGGCAGTGATTATGAGATCGACGGAAGCCGTGAACTGCGTGAGGCGTTGGAAGAAATAGTTGGCGCGGACAATGTTCGGCGCATTTGAAGATGGGATGTGAGCTGTGATGCGAAAAGAAATAACCTGCTCGATAGTGGCGGCGGCGCTGATAGCGTTGGGCTTGAACGTGGACGCGCGCCCGAATGAGAGGCAAGCGATAATGCAGGACGACGGGATCGTGCAGATGTCGGAGAACGTTTCGACGGTGGCGCCGACGAGCGGTTTACGCCCGGGCTACACCTTGACGCAACTGCCGAACACAAAGCCGGTGCCGCCGGGTGACAAGTTGCCGCAGATGACGGCGACGTCGGCGATAGTGATCGAGGCGAAGACGGGTCATGTACTCTACGAGCGGGACGCCGATAAACTGATGTATCCGGCATCGACGACGAAGATGATGACGTTGATCACGGCGCTCGAGAGCAATAATCTCGATGAGATCGTGACGGTATCGGATCGGGCGTCGGGAGCGGAGGGCTCGACGTTGTGGTTGGAGATCGGCGAGAAGATTCCGCTCGGGGAACTGTTGAGCGGAATGATCCTGACGAGCGGCAACGATGCGGCGATCGCTGTCGCCGAGCATGTGGACGGAACGGTGCCGGAGTTTGCGGCGCACATGACCAATCGGGCGCATGAGCTTGGCGCGGTCAACACGAACTTCGTCAATGCGAACGGCTTGCCCGATGAAAATCATTACACGACCGCGCATGATTTGGCGTTGATGGCGGCGTACGGTTATACGCTCGACAACTTTGAGGACATCGTGAGCGCGAAGGAAGAATATTATCCCTGGGTGCACGACTCGACGAACAAGACGTTGAGGAGCGAGAATCAAATGTTGTGGCTCTACGAGGGCGGCAACGGAGTGAAGACGGGTTACACCGATGCGGCGGGTCGATGCCTGGTGTCGGCGGCTAATCGCAACGGCGTTCAGCTGATCGCGGTGGTGCTCGACAGCCTTTACATTTGGAACGACTCGATTGCGCTGTTGGATTACGGCTTCTCGAAGGTGGGCAACGAGGCGATCGTCCGCGCGGACGAGACGGCGGCGACGCTTCCGATCGTATCGGGACGCAAGAAGACCATGAAGGTCAAGACGGTCGACGAGCTGATCATGCCGACGTTCAAAGACGATGAGACGGCTTACAATCTTGAATATGATCTGCCGAGTTTCCTGCGTGCGCCGATCAAGAAAGGTGATGCAGTCGGGCGAGTGCATGTGATGTGCGACGGCAAAGAGGTGGCGCAGACGGAAGTGGTGGCGACGGCGGACGTTGAGCAGAAATCGTTCTTCAAGATGCTGTTGAGCTTCTTCGGCTTCGAGAATCTGATATAGTCGGTAATACTTTTGAAGGAGGAGCGAACATTGAAGTATATAATCGTGCAAGCCGGAGGACGCGGCAGCCGCATGGAAATCCTCACGCGCAATAAACCCAAAGCGCTTGTGCCGGTAAACAATCTGCCAATGATCTTCCACCTGTTCAGGAAGTTCCCCGACGCAAAGTTTCTGATCATCGCCGATTACAAAGCTGATGTGCTCGAGCGATATCTCAACACGTTTGCGACTGTCGACTATGAGATCATTCGCTCGACGGGTCATAAGGGAACTTGCGCCGGACTGACTGATGCGCTCGCTCGCATTCCCGATAGCGAGCGTTTCATGTTCATCTGGTGCGATCTGATCCTGCCTGCCGATTGCTCGATCCCCGAGTCCGATCAAAACATCATCGGCATCTCGAAAGATTTCTTCTGCCGTTGGTCGTACGCCGACGGAAAATTTTCCGAGGAACGCTCTTCCGAACATGGCGTCGCCGGTCTGTTTGTCTTCAACGAGCGCTCGACGCTCCTCAATAATGAGTTGCCGCTTGACGGCGAGTTCGTTCGCTGGCTCCAATCAAATAATTTTTCGTTCGAGGAGTTGCCGCTCGTCGGAACCAAGGAGTATGGCATCTATAGCGAATGGAGTAAGCTGCCCAAAATGCGTTGCCGCCCCTTCAATCGCATCGACGTCGAGGGCGATCGCATTTTCAAGTATGGAATCGATGAGCAGGGGCGCAAGCTCGCCGTCCGAGAAGTCGCTTGGTATAAAAAAATCCAAGGCATGGAGTTCAAAAATATCCCGACCATCTACAGCTATGAACCTCTGTCGATGGAGTTCATTGACGGCAAAAATATCTACGAGTACTCATACATTCCCGACGACACCAAGAAGATCATTCTGCGCGAGATCATTTCGTGTCTGAAGGATGTGCACACTCTCGGTTCCGTCGCCGCCGATCGTCAAAGCTATTATGATGCATACATCGGCAAGACGTTCGATCGGCTCAAGAAAGTTCGCGGGCTCGTGCCGTTCGCCGACGATCCCACCGTCACCATCAACGGCAAGGTCTGCCGAAACATCTTCCAACATCGCGACGAGGTTGAGCGGCTCGTCATGCAGTACATGCCCAAAGAGTTCCGTCTGATCCACGGCGATTGCACCTTCTCAAATATGATGCTCCGCCACGACACCGAGCCCGTGCTCATCGATCCGCGCGGATACTTCGGAACGACGGAACTCTACGGTGATGTTGCTTATGATTGGGTCAAGCTCTACTACTCTCTGATCAGCAATTACGATCAGTTCAACCTCAAACGCTTCACGCTCGAGATCGACGATAAGGGCGTCAAGCTCGACATCGCGTCCAACAATTGGGAGGCGATGGAAGATGAGTTCTTCCGCTTGCTCGACGGCGAAGTCACTCGTCGGCAGATGAAATTGCTGTTGGCGATCATCTGGCTGTCGCTCACCACCTATGCTTGGGAGGATTACGATTCGATCTGCGGCGCGTATTACCATGGTCTTTCGATCTTGGAGGACGCGTTGAGCATGGAGAGTGCTTACGGATATTTCGACCGCAACATGCGCGAGCTTGAGGCGGCGTTGCATTCGATCTCGGCGTCGCAGATGGAGAACCTCATTTCCGATTGTCAAGCGACGCTCGAGAACGGGCACAAGATCATCGTCAGCGGGCTCGGCAAAAACGTTCCGATCTGCGAAAAATTTGTCGGCACCATGCTTTCGATGGGGCTCGATGCCAACTTCCTCCACACCAATTCCGCCGTCCACGGAGACATGGGCATGATCCGCGCGGGCGACCTGGTGATCATCTTGACCAAGAGCGGCGCGACTGCCGAATCGGTTTACCTCGCCAATCTGCTCAAGAGGCGTGAAGGCGTCAAGATGTGGCTGCTGACGTTCAAAGCGATCAGTCCGCTCACCGACGTGATCGATAACCGATTGGTGATCACGCTCAGGCACGAGGGCGATCTGTGGAATGTCATGCCCAACAACTCGACGACGCTCAATCTGATCGTGCTGCAGACGCTTGCGATCGAACTGGCACGTCGAATGAACCTCTCGCTCGAGCAGGATTTCAAACCAAATCATCCGGGCGGCGCGATCGGCGCTCAACTGCAAACGATTGGAGGAACCGAAAGATGATGCCGGCGTCGGTGACGCGCGTCATGAATCTGATGACCGATCCCGATCAATTTTATATCGTTTGCCCCTATCGCATCGGGGACATGGTGATCGTCGGCGTGCTCACGCATGCGGTGCTGGCTAAATTCAATCGGAAGAGTGCCGCGCTCATCGTTCAAGACTTGTTCAAGGGCTTCAACATCAAGTTCGACGGCGTCAGCGAAATAAAATATGCTTCTCCCGAAGATTTGTTGGCGTTCAAGGATTATGTGGTGGCGCATGATGCGTATGTCGGCGACAATTACGTTTACGGACATTATCATTTTGATGCCGCCGGAAAATATATCTTGAGCTCCGGGCTCAACTTCTTTGGCAGGTACACACAAAATATTTTCGGATTGCCGGCGGAAACCAAACCGCATGCCCCCGTCGTCGGCGACATTTCCGATGAGGCGAAGGCAAAACTTCGAACCGATTATATTATCGACAAGAACCGCACAGTGATCCTCGCGCCGCATTGCGTTCTGTGCAGACCGTTGAGCCTGAATTTCTGGCAAATGCTCATCGACGCTCTCAAGCAAAACGGTTGCATCGTTTACACCAACGTTGGGAAAAAAATCGATGGGACTTTGGAACAACCTCTCGATAATACGCTCCCCATGCGCGTCAGTCTCAACGAAATCTTTTGGCTCGCCGACAAAGTTCGTTGCATCATCGGAATGAGGAGCGGGCTGCTCGATCTGCTCGCCTTCTCGCCCGCCAAGATTTTCTGTCTTGCGCATGGCAATTACCATAACGATCTGAAGTTGATGTTCCCGGACACGCCGAGTAAAATCCGCACGCTCTACAGACCGGGGGCGTTCACCTCCAACGCTCCGTTGAGATGGCACGTACCTCTCAAGAATGTGTTTACGAATGAGCGCTCTCTCCTCCACGCTTTGATCGAGCTGTTTAAAGATGATCCCCAATCGAGGGTCGAACGCATCTTCAAACGCATGATCGATCCCGATAAACTCTACATCGTTTGCACCTACAGGCTCGGCGACATGCTATTCGTCGGAGGACTTTCGCATGCCATGTCCGAGAGATTTGATAAAAGTTCGGTCGTGCTGATAGTCAAGGATCGGCTTCGTTCTCTCGAGCTCAGTTTCGACGGCGTCAGTGAGATAAAATATGCGGCGAACGACGATTTACAAGCCTTTCAAGATCACTGTCGTGAGACGAACATTTATCTCGGGCACAATTGGATTTACGGACATTATGCTTACAATGAAGACGGCGAGCATATGTACAGCGGCAGATTAAACTTCTTGGATCGATACAGAAGTGATATTTTGGGGTTGCCTCTCGACACACCGTATCGTCCGCCGCACATCAGAGATATTTCCGATGAGGCGAAGGCAAAACTTCAAACCGATTACATTCTCGACAAGAATCGTACAGTGATCATTGCGCCCGTGACCAACACGTATCGGGATTTGCGGAAGGATTTTTGGCATCGGATTGTCGAGCGTCTGCAACAGAGCGATGCAATTGTTTACACCAACATTGGCAGAAACAATCGCGGTGAATTGGAACCGCCGCTCGAGGGCACCGCTCCGCTCAACGTCAGTCTCAACGAAATGTTTTGGCTCGCCGACAAAGTCAAGTGCATCATCGGATTCAGAAGCGGGTTGTTTGATCTGCTTGCGTTCTCGAAAGCGAAACTCCTCTGCATTGCGTACGGCTCCTATCACAACGATATCAATCTGATGTTCCCGAACAATCCGAGCCGATTGGTCACGCTGTATCTGATGAGAAAAATTGACAGTGAACGCTTGGCGCGTTGGAAAATCAATGCGGACAATGTGTTCACCGACGCCGACGCATTGAGCGAATCTCTGTTGCGAGATGTATTGGGCGATCGAGTGTTTTCACGTGATTGATTGGAGGAAATCATGGATCGAAATCAAATACAAGCGGCGCTTGATCGATGCTTCGGAATGATGACCGATCCCGAGAAATTTTATGTCATACAGCCGTACGGCATCGGCGATCTGATCATAAACGGCGCGCTCGTTCATGCTTTGCTCGCCAAGCTCAACAGGAAGACTGCCACGCTCATCGTCCAGGAACGCTTCCGCGGTCTCAAGCTTGCCTTCGACGGCGTCGGCGAGATCAAGTACCTGTCTCATACGGTGCTCTACTTCGTCGCTGATTTCCTCAAGTCGATCAAACAAACCTTCGGTTCGAATTTCATGTTGGCGTCGCCTCCCGCCGATTGGGTTCAGCCTCCCGACCTCAACGCTCTCGAGATGTGCAAGCAGATGTTTGGGTTGCCCCTGGATGCCGTCTTTGCCCCCTCATGTGAAGGAGATCACCGACGATGCAAAGTAACGGTTCGATCAAAATTATTTCCTCGATAAGGAGCGTACGATCATTCTTGCGCCGCGTGCTAATACTCTGATGAGACCTCCGAGCCTTGCGTTCCGGCAGAGGCTCATCGCTCAACTTCAGCAGCGAGGTTATGTCGTCTACACCGACATCGGCAAGGACACCATCGAACGAATCAACGGCTCACTTCCAGACACTGCACCCTTGATCGTCAAACTCGGTGATATATTCTATCTTGCCGAAAAGGTCAGATGCATTGTGGGAGTGCGCAGCGGATTGCTTTACCTTCTCTCGTTCTCGTCGGGCAATCTGATCTGCTTTTCGCCGAGCCAATGGACTCACAACGATCTAAAGATCATTCACCCCGACACGCCCGGCAGCATTCGCACGCTCTATTTCAATTGGGAGCTGTTCCCCAAGATCAATGAATTGATTCATGAGCAGGGCATTGAATCGATGACCATAGGCAGCATAAAGCACAAAAGCCTTCCCGTCGAGCAGCTCTTTTTCGACGAGAACAAATTATTGGAGGCAACATTGAAATCACTCGCCTCCATGTAGTTTCGATTGGAGGTTGTAATGGATCAACAGCAGTTTCAAAGACAAATGCAGGCGGCGCTCGACAAATGTTTCGGCGTGATGACCGATCCCGATAAGCTCTACATCATTATGCCCAATAGCATCGGCGATATGGTAATATCCGGCGGGCTTACTTACTCCGTCTTACCGAGATTTGGCAAACGCTCGGCAGCGATGATCTTACGTGATAGACTCAGCGGTTCAGGGATAACGTTTGACTGCATTGACACATTCTACTATCTCACGGTAACCGAGATGTACTACGTTAATCTTTTTTGTCATTTAACGAATCGTTTTGTCGGTCCGAACTTTATCCTTGGTAACCCACACCCGAACAATATGCCGCCGGTTCAGGGACGTTTGAAGACAATGGTCGACGACTACAGAAAAGACATTTTCGAAGTACCGTATGATACTCCGTTGCATGCTCCCATTGTCAAAGATGTATCTGAAGAAGACGAGCGCCGACTTCGCCAACAGTACATCATAGACAAGGAACGGACGGTAATCATTGCTCCGAATGCAAACTCAATAAAGCCGTTCGCCTTCAACTTTTGGCAAAAGTTCATAGCTGCAGTCTCCAATAGGGGGGGGGGTGGTTTATACAAACGTCGGCAGGAATCTTTTGGGACAGCTCGAACCGCCGTTGCCCGGCACTGCTCCGCTCAACGTCAGCCTCAACGAGATCTTCTGGCTCGCCGACAAAGTCAAGTGCATCATCGGTTTGCGAAGCGGCCTGTTCGATTTGCTCGCGTTTGCAAAGGGCAACGTGATTGTAATACATCCTACGAACGGAGGCTATGGAGCTGATCCGAAAATGATGTATCCGCAAACGACTGCCCGTACGTTGGTATTGGATTATTCTTTCCACACTCAACTCAATGAGCTGCTAGAAAAATTCTCGATCACCGAAGCGGAATTTAAGGTCAAGCAACACAAATACTTTTCTCCGGCAGACGTCATATACTCAGAAGAGGCATTGCTCGCGGCGATCATTCATGAGTTCGACCGCGCTTGACTTGTATCTTGCATGAAGGCAGGGCGCGTGTTAAAATCACTCCAAAAATTTTTGGGGTGAATTTTTTTTGATCCAAGAATGTGCTCGCGCCAAAATAAATCTCTCGCTCGATATAATTGGTCGTCGAGAGGACGGCTACCACGAAGTTGAGATGATCCTTCAATCGATCGAGCTCGCCGATCAATTGTCCTTCGAACGCTCCAACATCGATGAGATCACTCTCAAGCTCGAGCCGTCGACCGTAGAGGGCGCCGACCTTCTCCCCGTCGACGATCACAATCTCGCCGTCAAAGCCGCGCGGATCATGTTCGAGCGTTTTGATCTCAACGGCGGAGTCTGCATTCGGCTCAAAAAATTTATCCCGATCGCCGCCGGCCTCGCAGGAGGCAGTACCGATGCCGCCGCCGTCCTTCGCGGACTCAACCGTCTGTTCGAGCTCAACTTGTCGAGCGATCGGTTAAGGGACATCGCCGCCGAGATCGGTTCCGATGTTCCGTTCTGCATCGACGGAGGTACATGCCTTGCCGACGGTCGCGGCGAGCGTTTGACGCAACTGCCGCCCTTGCCGTCGATCCCGCTCGTCTTGATCAAACCGCGCGGAGCAGTCCCGACGGCGTGGGCTTATAAAACTTACGACAGCGATCCCAGCGACGAGCACCCCGATACCAAACAATTGATCGACGCGATCAAGCTCGGCGACGTTGAGGCGGTCGGCGAATTGATGTTCAATGTGCTCGAAAGAATTTCCGTCAAGATGCATCCGTCGATCGTCGAGTGCAAGGAAAAATTGTTGGCGGCGGGAGCCTTCGCCGCAGTGATGTCCGGCTCGGGTCCGACGGTCTTCGGGCTCGTCCGCTCGCTCGACGACACAAAACTCATCGCCGCGTCGTTCAACGATCCCAACCTCGCAGTCTTCGCCACGCGCACTATATAATTTAGAAGGCGGTTAAAATCATGCTCAATGAATACGTTCCCAATGTCATTGTCGTCGGCGACGCAGAACTGTTTCGCGCCCGCGCCTCTCGAGCCGGTAAAGCCGTCCGCATCATCGGCACCGCGTCTTTCTACGGCACTTTCGACGATCAGCCTTACGATCTCATCGAAACGCGTCAGTTCCTGCTCGACGGCAAGCTCACCGATATCGATCATCTCAAATCGCTCGTCGAGCGCAAAGCCTTCGATTACATCATTTTCATGAATTACGCCGACGTGCTGACCTTCACCGCCTTCCTCGTCAAAGTTACAAGAACCGTTGTCGGCGAGCAGCTCATCACCGCCGACACTTTTATCAATTGCGTTCGGGATAATTTCTATTCGTTCAACAACGAGAACAGCCTCTATCGCATGCTCGTCACTCAAAAGTTCCGCAACGTCCTCGACGCCGACGGATACTTCGCAAAGGGCGCGCTCTATGTCAAGCCCGTTCCCGACCACGCGCTCACCGTCGACGCCATCTTGACCGAGCCGACGCTGCCGATCTTCTCTAACGTCTACTCGCGCTATTATCGCTCGGTCGTCGATTGCGCCTTCCGTCATTACGATGCGATCATCCTGAACGCCGAACGCGATTGGGAGTCGATGCTCATCAAACTCTACGAGCTCGATAAAATGTCCGAGACGTTCATCGTGTTCGTCCGCGACAACTCTCCGTTGAAGAAATTCGCCGACGAAGATCGCTGGCCGAAGGAGTTCACCAAGATCAATTACAGTCAAGTGATCAACGGTCGATGGTACGTCCTGCAGAAGGAGCCGCCCAATGACGTCGGGCTCTACGTCGTCACTCACAAAAAATATCACGTCGAAGGGCTGCCCGATTGCTACAGATCGATCCATGCCGGTCGAGCGCTCGCCGACGACCTCGGATATCCCGGCGACGACACCGACCGATCGATCTCAAAGCTCAACCCTTACATCAACGAGATGACCGCCGCCTATTGGATTTGGAAGAACACTTCGCATGACATCGTCGGCATTTCGCATTATCGTCGTTTCTTCTCGAGCAGGAACTCTCGCGATTTCAAGCCCGAAAACATTCTCACCGACAAGCAAACGATTGCCGCACTCCGCTATTGCGATATGATCGTCGCGCTCGAAGACAACTATGCTTATAATCAATACGGCTTCCTCGTCAACGACGTCGGACAGAGCATCGCCTCTACCGCGCTCGCCATGCTCAAGACGATGATGACCATTCATCAGCCCGAGTATGTTGACGTGTTCGACTACTTCATGAGCACGTGCGCGATGTTCCGCTGCAATATGATGGTCACGCGCAAATATGTTTTCGATGCTTATTGCGAATGGCTGTTCTCGTTCCTGTTGCCCGCTCAAGAGGAGTTCATGAAGATGGCGCCGCTCGATAAGCTCACCGTCAATCAGAAACGCATCTTCGGATATTTGGCGGAGCGCATGATGAACATCTGGCTGCTCAAAAATAATTTGCGGCTCAAGGAATTGCCAATCATGGAGAATTTGAGCCAACCGAATCAATTGGAGCAATCGAGGGGGAATGATGATGAAACCCAAATATCGGTGGTCGACCTTGGGAGTGGGAGTGATCGGGCACCAGTTGGCTGAGGCGATGCAAAAACTCGGCGGCAATCTTTACTCCGTCGGCAACAGAACGCAATCGAAGGCAATCGAGTTCGCCAACAAGTTTGGGATCGAAAAGGTCTACGCCGATCCCGACGAGATTTTTTCCGATCCCGACGTCGATATCGTGTACATCTCGACGCCGCATAACACTCATATCAATTACTTGCGTCGAGCACTGGCGGCGGGCAAGCATGTGCTGTGCGAGAAGTCGATCACGCTCAACTCGACGGAGCTCAACGAGGCGGTTGAGCTGTCGCGCGCCAACAATCTGATCCTTGCCGAGGCGATGACCATCTACCACATGCCGATCTATCGCAAGCTCAATGAAGTGATCCGTTCGGGAGCGTTGGGCGAGTTGAGGCTGATCCAAATGAACTTCGGCTCGTACAAGGAATATAACATGGAGAATCGATTTTTCAATCGGAACTTGGCGGGCGGCGCGATGCTCGATATCGGGGTTTATGCACTGTCGTTCGTGCGGTGGTTCATGTCGACGACGCCGACGGAAGTTCTGTCGCAAGTAAAATTTGCGCCGACGGGCGTTGACGAGCAGGCGAGCATCCTGTTGAAGAACGAGCAAGAGGAAATGGCGACGGTGATCCTGTCGCTGCATGCCAAGCAGCCCAAGCGCGGGACGATCGCGTTCGATAAGGGCTACGTTGAGATATTCGAATATCCGCGGAGCTCGTCGGCGACGATCGTTTGGACGGACGGGAATCGACGGGAGGAATTGACGGCGGGCGATACAGCCGATGCATTGTGCTACGAGATTGAGGACATGGAGGCGGCGGTGTCGGGCGAGCGCAACGACATGCATTTGGATTACACGATTGACGTGATGAACATCATGACGAAGTTGAGAAACGATTGGGGCATGACTTATCCCGAGGAGGAACGAAATTAAATGCCAAACGACACTGAGCCGAGGCTCGAACCTATCAACTTGGACACGTATCAACCATTGCGCGAAGCGATCTGCGAGTCACTGCGCAACGCGATCAAGAAAGGCAAGCTGAAGCCCGGCGAACGTTTGATGGAAGTGCAATTGGCGGAGGAGCTTGGGATCAGTCGGACGCCGGTGCGCGAGGCGATCCGCAAGCTCGAACAGGAAGGCTATGTGATCATGTTGCCGCGTCGAGGGACGTACGTATCGAGCGTTTCAGTGCACGACGTTCAAGAGATATTTGAGATCAGGACGGCGCTCGAATCGTTGTCGACAGGGCTGGCGGCTCGACGGATCGAGAATGAGGAGCTCGAGCGTCTGCAAAAATTGTTGGCGGCGATCGAAGGCTTCATTGAGAAGCGCGACATCGATAATATTGTCAAGACGGATATCGAGTTCCACGATCTGTTGTATCATGTCAGTCGAAACGAGCGGCTGGGGCAGATCATCAGCAATCTGAAGGAGCAGCTTTCGAGGTTCCGCACGCTGTCGATGTCGTACCCCGGTCGCTTGGAGGAGACGCTTGAGGAGCATCGTGAGATGGTCGAAGCGATCGCGTCGGGCGACGTGGAGGCGGCGCGCGAGGCGGCGGAGCGTCACATGGTGCGGGCGGAGGAAACTCTGTTGAAGGCAATGCGCAATTCGTAGCAGGAGGTTGAAATGGAATTATCGACGATAATATTGGCGGCGGGCAAGGGCACGCGAATGAAGTCCGACCTGCCGAAGGTGCTGCACAAAGTTTGCGGCAAGCCCATGCTCGAGCACGTCATAGACGCGGCGAAAGCGATCGGCTCGACGCGTGAACTGGTGGTGATCGGTTCGGGTGCGGAGCTCGTTCAACAATCGATCGGCGACGTCGAGTTCGTCATGCAGGAGGAGCAGTTGGGCACGGGGCATGCGGTTCTGTGCACTCGAGATGCGCTCAAGGGAAGCGACGGCACGGTGATGATCCTGTGCGGCGACACTCCGTTGCTCACGACCGATCTGCTGTCGAATCTTGCCAATGCGCATCAACGATCGGGCTCGAAGGCGACGGTGTTGACGGCGGTGATGCCCGACGCCACCGGCTACGGTCGGATCGTCCGCGCGGAAGACGGATCGGTTGAGAAGATCGTTGAGCACAAGGACGCCACCGAGGACGAGCGTTCGATCCGCGAGGTCAATTCGGGCATCTACTGTTTCGACATCGCGACGCTGTTCAGTGCGCTCGATCAAGTGACCAACGACAACGCTCAAGGCGAATACTATTTGACCGACGTGCTTGAGATCATCAAGAGGAGCGGCGCGAAGATCAACGCGGTGATCGCCGACGACTTCAGTGAGACGCTCGGGATCAATTCGCGTCAACAATTGGCGGTCGCCGAAAAGATTTTGCGTCGACGGAAGAATGATCAGTTGATGGCGGACGGCGTGACGCTCATGGATCCGTCGAGTACATTCATTGATGCCGACGTTGAGATCGAGCGCGACACGATCATCTATCCGTTTACTTGGATCGAGGGCAAGACGAAGATCGGGAAGGACTGCGTGATTGGTCCGAACAGTCGACTGCAGAACATGACGGTCGGGGCTCGGGTGACGGCGCAGTTTATTTATGGACACGATTGCGAGGTCGGCGACGACGTGACGATCGGTCCTTACGTGCATCTGCGTCCCGGCACGAAGATCGCCAACCGCGTCAAGATCGGAAACTTCGTCGAGATCAAGAACTCGAACATCGGCGAGGGCTCGAAGTTGCCGCATCTTCAATATCTCGGCGATTGCGATATGGGTTCGAACGTCAACGTTGGTTGCGGGACGGTGACGTGCAACTACGACGGCAAGAAGAAGTATCGCACGACGCTCGGCAACAATGTGTTCGTCGGGTGCAACACGAATCTGGTGGCGCCGGTCGAGGTCGAGGACGACGCTTATATCGGAGCGGGCTCAACGATCACGATGAAGGTTCCAAAGGGCAATCTGGCGATCGGTCGCGCGCGACAGAAAAATTTCCCCGATTGGAACGACCGACGCAAACGGGATTGAAAAATATTTTTTGGAGAGTGATATGAGCAATGAGTAATCAACCGGTCGATTTGGGCAAGCTCTGTCTGATGACGGGCAACGCCAATCCGAGGCTGGCGCAGGACGTCGCCGATTACATTGGCGTGAAGCTGTGCGACATGGTGGTGGGGCGTTTCAACAACGGCGAGACGCAGGTGATGATCAATGAGAGCATTCGAGGCAGAGACATCTTCATCATTCAGCCGACGTCGCAGCCGGTCAACGATAATCTGATGGACTTGCTGATCATCGCCGACGCGTGCAAGAGGGCATCGGCGCATTCGATCACGGCGATCGTCCCGTACTACGCTTATGCTCGACAGGATCGCAAGACGCGTGGGCGCGAACCGATCTCTGCGAAGTTGGTAGCGAATTTGATGGCGGCGGCGGGCATGACGCGAGTGATCACGGTCGACCTGCACGCGGGGCAGATTCAAGGCTTCTTCGACATACCGGTTGATCATTTGGCGGGCGCTCCGGTGCTGGCGGAATATCTCAACGCTCAACACTTCGAAAATGCGGTGGTGGTGAGCCCCGACCTTGGAGGGGTGACGCGCGCGCGAACGTTGGGCGATTATCTGCACACGTCGATAGCGATCATAGAGAAGCGTCGTCCGCGTCCGGGCGAGGCGGAGGTCATGGGCGTCATTGGCGACATCAAGGGCAAGACGGCGATCATGGTCGATGACATAGTCGACACGGCGGGCAGCCTGTGCAAGGGAGCGTTGGCGCTGAAAAATTTGGGAGCGGCGCGAGTATTGGCGGCGTGCACGCATGCGGTGTTGAGTGATCCTGCGGTTGAGAGGATCAATGCATCGGTGATCGAGAAGCTGATCATCACAGACACGATCCCGTTGCCGCCGGAGAAGCAATCGGATAAGATAGTGGTGTTGTCGATGGCGGAGTCGATCGGCGACGTCATACTCAACATTCAAGCTCACAGGTCGGTGAGTCTGCTCTTCAAAGAGGTTCCCGTTCACGGTTGAAATCATTTCCGATCAAAATAAAAAAGGGCGAGCCGCCCCATGCGGGAGGCGGTCGCCCTTTCTTTATTTCTGTTCAAACACCGGAGCTAAAAATTTTTGGAGCCGAAAAAAAATAGGGTGAGCCGCCGCATGCGGAAGGCGGGCGCCCATTCTTTTCTTCCGTCCAAACATTGAGGGCTAAAAATTTTTGGAGCCGAAAAAAATAGGGCGCGCCGCCCCATCAGTGAGGCGGGCGCCCTTTCTTTGTTTCTGTTCAAACACCGGAGCTAAAAATTTTTGGAGCCGAAAAAAAATAGGGCGAGTCGTCGCATGCGGAAGGCGGGCGCCCATTCTTTT
>JAFUXN010000070.1 GCA_017477125.1 Selenomonadaceae bacterium | reverse complement strand
TTGATCGGCTCGGACGCATCGCCGCTGCTGACAAGAACACCGTCGAGCCCGCCCTCGATCGGGTTATCCTTGTAAATATTGATAAATTGGTATCTTACGATGTGAGTTTCGACGTTACAAATAACCTCGGTACTAATCCCGAGCACACGCTTGGTATTAAAATAAACCTGCAAACTTACAAAGTTAGTCGGGATATAAGAAAAGGCAGAACAAAGGAGTGCAAAAGAAGGTTGCCCGGCGGTTGTGTCGAGCCCCGTATCGGCGATGCTGACTTCCTTGACAAAACTGATCACCGGCGCGACAGTCAACCCAAAAATAGGATCAGCAATTTCGGAGCCGTCCACGACATCGCCGTTCATGTCAATTTCATCAATCGAAACATCATTTGAATACGAGTATTCGGCGATAAAAGAAATACACGGGCAAAGAGCAGTAACGTCTGTTGTTTGAACATCGGAGAGTCCCTTATCGGTGACGGTAGGCTTACCGACATAAGAGGCAAGGATATCGGGAACGGCTGCTATACTAATCATCGGCGTTATCCGTAATCTTCGCCGACGTCAACCCGAAATCTACATTATCGAAATCATTAAGCGTCCACGGCGCGTTAGTAAAAGGATTGGTGGTAATGGCGGAAGCAGTAAAGAGAGCACTGTTGATACTGTCTTCGGAATGATCAACGACCGTATTACCCTGCCTGAGTTGCGTAGTAAATCCGTTGATAACCAACGTGGTATCCGAAGAAACATCGTAAGCCTGAGGTACGACGGCGGTAATGGTAGGATTGCCTTCTCCGAGGATAGATGCAAGCTCGGTTTTATCAACGGTCTGCCAAATGGTCTTCCCCGTCGAGTCAGTAGTGTATTTATTGTTAGAGGTGTTGAATTGCCACCCGTTAATTGATGTTTGCTTAATGGGGAGAAAAGCACAATGCTCGTTCAAATCGATCGGCGCGTCCGACACTATAATGTCCGATAGTGCACTGTATGCAGGTACCCACCAAAATAATTCGTCTGTACAATAATTCTTAAGTGTAGACGTAATCGGCTGTGACAATACTAATTCGTTGTTAACATAAACCTCTATAAACGGATCATCTGTGCCTGACCTGATATGACCCCACACTCGCCATAACCTCGGTGCGCTATTGACTTGTTTAGAATAAAATACGCCTCCATTTCGGGCGTTCCTTATTTCTATGATTGTAGAGTTTGCATATACTTGTACCGTATTGCTTCCGTTATTTACCAAGCGCATATCCACTGTTGCCCAACAGCAAAAAGCAGTAAACGTAAACCATAACTCAGATAAAGCAGCAGGAAGTTTGATTCTGCGCTCATAACTTGCATTTCCAAACATTTTATGTGTAACAGGCGCAGCATATCCGAACTCATCAACGTAGTTAGTTCCATATATCGTTGTAAATAACCTGCAATCGCCGGGGTTAAGATATTTCCAAGTCATAAAATAACTCCTTTAGACATTAAACACAGTTGTTGACAACACGAACTTTGCATTTGTATCAATCCTCTGACCTTCAAGACTGTCAGACGCCGCCCTTGCATAAAAAATAGTGTTGACGGTGTCGATAACACTGTTGATGGTAATCTCGTCGCCAAACTCCCCATCCTCGAGCAGCGCGAATTTCCATCGATCATTGGCGTCGTTCATATCTCGAATGACGGTATCTCCGTATGTCCGAAACCCGCTGTTACACCTGACGGCGAGCTTAATAGTCTTGACTTCATTCTGCGAGGCATTGAGAGTGACAGCGATCGGATTGTCTTCATCGCCCGAACCGACGAGCACTCCGTCTGCTCCCCCCGCGGTCGGGTCACCCTGATAAATGTTGATATACTGATTAGCCACCGTTTAACCTTCCTTAATTTTAAAATCTCAATCAACAACCTGCAAAGTCGACCGATCTTTCAGCGCCACAAACGCCAATTCAATCTCAAAGCCGACATGCTCTCGTCTTGCCAACCCCGTCCTCTCGCCGTAATCCCCGACTCCCTTGACGCCGCTCACCTCGGTCTGGAACTTGGGATTGAACTTCGAATCGGCGAACCTTACGGCATAGCGGACACGCCGATCATACTCGTCGACCCAGAGATAAAACGGTAACAAATTCCCCTTATGAGCATCGATGAAATCACGAATCTCATACCACGTTTTAGCCAAGCCCGAGAATGTTGCGGTAAAAGTTCTTGTCGGTTGAAGATATTTCTGCTGATACTGCTTAACTCCCGTCTCGAAATCGACAACATTTGTGCCCCAATCGATATTTTGAGTAATCTCGCCTCGCGGAGTCCACTTCCACGTGTTTTGAGCGTACATTTTAACGACGTAGACATTCGAAGGGACGCCGTCGATCCACACGCACACGCCGAAATAATACGCCTCCGCCTCTTGCATGCCTTCAACCAACTTCTCGTTTATCTCGATGGGGATCGTCGCCAGATAATCCGAAGTACTGATAAAAGCGTCCGCGAGCCCGTCGGTATTTTTGAGATCGTACCAATTATCGCCCTGATACCAATAAGGCTCGCTCGACCAGCCGTAAAGAGTATATTGCGTTGCGCCGAATCCCGAGTAATGCCGCCACTTGACGAGAATCCCGTTATTGTAAGGCTCGGCGGAGAGGATTTTTGGAGTTTGCAGGTCGACCTTACTTGTGAAGGTGGTTAAATAAACATCGCTGTAACAACCTTCGACGGCGATAGCCGACAGTGAAACGATATAATGTTGATTGGGCTCGAGCCCCGTAAGAGTGTAAGAAGTTGCGTCAAGGTCGTCGATATAAGTCCAAAATTCAAGAGAGTCGATCATGGTGAGCGTCAGCGGACTGCTTTGAACGACGGGATACAGTATATTGCCGACGTACCAAGAGGGCGTCCCCTTCCAAACGTAGATGGCATATCGATACAGATTGGGATATTGATGTTTATCCCACTTAACGGTGATAGCGACGGAGCTTGAAGTATCGGCGTAACACCCGTTAGAGTACTTGGAGTTATCGATATAAACTCGCATGGGCGTCAATCCCAACGACGCCTTATTATCGTCATTCAAACTTGCTCACCTCCTCTTAAAGCCGCAAACGAAGAAGGGCTCCCACCACGGACGCGGATAGATTGTTGATTGGCTGACGCCTTCGAGACAGGGAACCTGCATGGCGAGAATCCTGCCATACTCGAGATAAATGCCGAGATGATAATCGCCGTCGACATTAAACAACAGCACATCGCCATATTCGAGCTCGCCGACGGTTTGAGCCTTTGCGAAATGTTTTCTCAGATACAGCAGGAGACGATACTTATACTTTTGCCAATCGGGAGGAATGGGCTCGCCGTCGTCCCAAGTTTGTTTATATCCGTGCTCGCGATAGAACAATTGGCAGAGCCCTATACAGTCGACGCCGTCATAATTGCGCCCGTTGAATTTATGTTTCAATCCGACGAACTCATTGATATTCATGGCAGATACAGTTTATGCCAATCGGTAATGCCGCAGGCGATGGCGCGTGCGAAGGCATCTTCCTGCTCGATGAGTATTTTGGCATCGGAGATATTATCGATGAAAGCGGTCTCGACGAGCACGGCGGGCATATCGGTATTCATCAAGACGTAATAGCCCGCCTCTTTTGTGCCCCGATCCCACCCGTCGTAATTGCTTTTAACGGTCTTAACAATCCGATCATTAATATACTCGGCTAGTCGACGTCCCGCCCGAGAATAACGCGCATAAAAAGTTTCGGTGCCTCTGGCGACGCCGTCAAAAGCATTGCAATGGATCGAGACAAACAGATCGGCTCCCCAACCGTTAGCCTCATCGCAAATCCGTTGAAGTCCGTCGAACTGAAACACACTGACTTCATAGCCGACATTTGCAAGGTAAGTGGCGACACGCTCACCGATCCTTCTTGCCACAACGGACTCTTTCAGTCCGAGCTTATGGTTGACGGCGCCGGGATCATCTTTCGGATCGGGCGCGTGACCGGGATTAATGAATATTCTCATGCTGAACCGTTACTGAAAACTTATAAACAGTCATAAAAACTCTTATGTTTCATTCCTGCTTCTCAGCGTCCGCTTTTGCCGAGGCTACTCGCGTTTGCATGACGCTCCACAGGCTTTACTTCCCCGCTAACGTACGGGTAGATTTCCCATCAATCAGCTTGCGTATCGTTTCAAATTTATCGCCGCCTGTAAATCTCTATCGATTTCGTTTCCGCATTTTTCGCAGTGATAAATCCTCTCCGACAGCCTTAAATTTTTCTTCACGTGCCCGCAAGATATACAGGTTTTTGAACTCGCATAGAATCTATCGGCAATGATAACAGTTATTCCGAACCACTCAGCTTTGTACTCAATCTGCCGACGAAACTCATAAAAACCCTGCTCCTGCACTGCCTTTGATAAGTGCCTGTTCGACATCATACCTCTGACATTCAAATCCTCCAGTACTATCGAACTTGGGTTTCGTCCGATAATTGCTCTCGTGATTTGGTGTCGGTAATTTTGCCTGATGTTCGCCAATCGATGATGAATCTCCAAGAGCTTTCTTTCGCCCTTTATAATGTTGCGCGTTTTCGAGTAACCTTCTCCTTTCTTTTTACTCATCTCGTATTTGCGAGAGATGGAGCGTTGCAACCTTCGCTTTCTCTGTTTTAGTTTCTTGACTTTCTTGGTCTTGTTAATGTTCGGGTAAACTGTACCGTCAGAGCATACCGCCAAATTTTTTATCCCGAGGTCAATTCCCAAGGCGTCGCCGGAGGACGTTGAAATTTTTTCGGGCTCGAATTCCACTGCCACACTCAACCACCAATTCAATCCGTCGAACGTGATTCGCGGCTGAAAGTATTTTACCCCGACGGGAATCCGATCGCGTTCGCTCAGCCGTATCCAATTCAAGCTCTGCCTGTTTCGTCTTTTGCTTGTCGCGATCGCTTCGAGTTTGACTTGTGTCGATGTGATTTGAATTTTGGAGGTGTCCTGATAAAAACTGTAATCGCCGCGTTTTTTACTCCTGTATCTCGGGCGCCTCGACTTTTTCTTAAAAAACTTCGTGTAAGCGTCAACGCAATCTTTTATCGCTTGTTTCGTCACGTTGTTTGATATCGTCTTGAGCCACGAATATTGGTCGGAGTTTCGGAGCACCGTGAATGCTTTGCGCAAATCGTTATTGCCGATGAACTTTTCCCCTGCCGCGTATGCTTCCCTCTCTTTTTGCAATGCCCAATTGTAAGCGAAGCGTGCCG
>JAFUXN010000011.1 GCA_017477125.1 Selenomonadaceae bacterium | reverse complement strand
TCGTTGGTATCGACCATGAATAAATTGAAACTGATCAATAAGCTCAAGATGAAGAAGTATCGCGATGAATTTGGTATGTACATCGTCGAGGGGCGGCGGCTGTGCGACGAGGCTCGGCAGTCGGGCGCGGAAATAATTTTTGAGATCACCGCCGACGAGATCGGTGAGCGGGAGTTCAAACGGATAAGCGAGGTCGAGGCGCCGCAGGGGATCATGATGATCGTCAAGCGTCCGCCCGTCGAGCCGATTGATCTCAACGGATTGATCCCGGTGCTTGACGGATTGCAGGAGCCCGGCAATGTCGGAGGGATCATGCGAACGGCGGCGGCGATCGGCTGTCGACACCTCATCGTGCTCGATTCGACCGTCGACCCGTTCAATCCGAAGGCGGTTCGGGCATCGATGGGCGGCATCTTCAAACTCAACGTCGTGCAGATGTCCCGCGCGGAACTGTTATCGATGAAGTTGCCGTTGGCAGCGGCGTCGCTCGACGGCATTCGATATGATCAATTTGAGTTCGACAATCCGACGGCGCTGGTGCTCGGCAGTGAAGCGCGCGGGATCGATCGAATGATCATGGAGGCGTCGAGGCGGATATCGATCCCGATGGTCGCGATGGAAAGTCTCAACGTCAACGTGGCGGCGGGCGTGCTGATGTATGAGTGGCGTCGACGGGCGAATGTTTGACTGTCGAGGGCGCGCGTGATATAATCGGCGAAAATTTTGTGGGGAGTGATCGCGATGTTTGGATTGGGAGTGCCCGAACTGATTTTGATCCTCGTGATCGGGCTGGTGATCTTCGGACCGGGCAAGTTGCCGGGAGTGGGCAAAGCGCTCGGACAGAGCATCAAGGAGTTCAAGGAGGCTAACAAGGAAGACGAGCAGCCCAACCGGTTGGCGTCGGCGGACGCTGATAAGAAATGACCGACAAGAATCTGCCGTCGGAAGCTCAACCGCCCGAAACTCAACCGTCGTCGGCTAAACCGTCGGAACCGAACGATGACGGCACCATGTCATTGGTCGAGCACTTGACGGAATTGCGCTCGAGAATTATTAAAAGTTTACTCGCCGTCGTGGTTGGCAGCTGCGTCGGGTATTTTTTTATCGACGAGATCATGACCAAGATGGCGGAGCCCGTCGGTAAACTCTACTTCATGCAGCCGTCGGAGGCGTTCTTTACTTATCTCAAGATGGACGTCTTCGTCGGTTTTTTGATCGCGTTGCCGGTGATCTTCTACCACGTTTGGAAATTTTTCCTGCCTGCGCTGACCACCTCCGAACGAACGGTGCTGTCGATTGTGGTGCCGCTGTCGGTGTTGTTGTTCTTTGCGGGGCTGGCGTTTTCGTTCTTCCTGGTGTTGCCGACGGCGATCAGATTCTTTATGAGTTTCGGCAGTGAGGACTTGACGGCGATGTTCTCATTGGGGCGCTACTTCGATTTCATGCTGACATTCGTACTGCCGTTCGGATTTGTGTTCGAACTGCCGCTGGTGATCATCGTGCTGGGGAAGTTGGGACTGTTGACGAGCGAGTTCCTTGGCAAGTATCAGCGGATAGTGATCTTCATGTCGTTTGTGATCGGAGCGATCATCACGCCGACGCCCGACATTTTCACTCAATCGATGATCGCTCTGCCGATGATCCTGCTCTACGAGGTCGGATATCTCACCGTCAAATATATTATGCGGAAGTGATCAATGCGTTTGCAACCACTTAACAATTAGGAGTGGATCACTGAGAATTTTTTCGTCCGGAACATCGTTGTCAAACGTTCCATCAAACAAATCCATCTCGACAGCGGTGTCATCATTCTCGGTAACATCATCAACTATGACATTGTCAACGATATCATCATAATCAAGATGATCGTCAACGCCTTCGACCGGCTCTGAAAAATAAAGATAAGGCGCGGCGCAATAAATGATATCGAGAAAAAAATCCGCCGCCGATCGAAAACAAATATTTGCAGGATCGAGCTTCATCGCCAATTGTTCAAAGTCATCATCTATGGGATACCACTTCGACATCATACACTTCTCGCCTCGGGCGGCGCACGACAATATCATCAGCTCGCCACATTTTGACAGAATGAGCGATGCCTCCGCTTCAATGGTCGCTTGGATCAAAACATGAATGTCACAGACGGTTTGTTTAATGCAATAAGTATCAAATAATGTTAGCGAATAGACTGCAATGCTTTGATACTCGCCGGCATCGAATAAATCATCGCCGAGCTCAAACAGTCGAGAGACATTGCCAAATTCATTGAGCAACGTGCGTTGATAGTTGGAGAGTACGACGGATTTTTCTGCGTCAATGTAGAGCGCTTGCTTCGACGAATGATTTTTATACGATGGTTCCTTCGATGGAGCATAACCTGCGCGCTCGAAAAAATGCATCGCGTACTCGAAAAAATATTCGTCCCACATCACTTGTCAATATCAATTGTGATCGTTCAAGCCCAACAATTCATCGTCAATTAGATGTCCGTCGAGCTCTTCCCTAAAACTTTCCATGATATCGTGTATCTTGAGCATATAATCGTCTTTGGAATGGCAACCGTCAGTGAAGCGCTCGTACATTAATTCAATTCCGCCTCGCACATAGGAGTGAAACAGCTCCAAATTTTTTTTGAGCTCCTCGTCGTTATCAGGCGAAGAATCATGACGAAAAGCACGATCAATGCGCTCCTCTTTGCTAATGCCTGTGCTCTCATCAAGCAACATCACGAGTCGATATAAAAACATGCAATACGTTCTCTCCCGAGCAAAAGCATCTGCATAAATGCGAGCTCGATCCTCAGAGGAATTATCTCGTGCTGCCGTTCGATTGTAAATCATTCCGAAGAGCGCCGCATTCATATACACATCTATGTAGCGCTCGAAAATGCCCGTGTTCGGTGTATCATCTTTCGAATTTTTGACGGCGAGAGACTTCAATTGAGTTGCGTGCCTGCCGTTGATGGTGTAATCGGTGTCGAACATGGCGCCCTCCTAGCTCACCTGTGTGAACGTCTCAGTGATTTTGTTCAGACGATATCTCCTGCCGACGCGATTATCGATGACCCGCTCGGCATAATTCCAATCTTTCTGCATCACGAACATGATGATTTGTTCGGCGACCTCGGGCAACACCTTTGAAATGTTGGTCGTGTGAGTTTCATCGGCATTCGAGAAAGGAGCGTCCATCACCAACGGGAAGGGCTCAGACGTAATATGGAGCTCATCATTGTTACGTTCTTCGAGGAGTTTTCGTTTTGCAAGCGAAACCAATCCGGCGATGAAGGCAAAATTCTTCACACGGTTGAGCCCCTCCGACTCCCCCGAGACAATTTCTTGAGCATTTCCCATGCCGGTAAGCAGTGTCACTTGATATCCGGAATCGATTTGAACGCGCCGATGTCCGTGATACATCTTCTCAAACATTTTATTGACTTCGCTTTCAAGCTCGTCGCGTATTAATGCTTCCCGCTCTTTATAATTTTCTTCGAGCCAACTTCTGATCCTCTCCGCGTACGCAATGTACTTGGCAAGCTTTTTGTTGTTATCGGAAGTAGAGGCAAAGCTGTCCAAACGCTTGCGGCAACGTTTTATGTCCTCGTCGACGATGCCATCCGTACGATTGAGAGTGTCTTTCTTATTGTTCAAATCTCTGAGCCGTTTTTTTATATCAAAGAGCTCAACTTCAAACCTTGTGATGTCCCGGTTATCCTTGAGTTTATCGCTGATCTCATCAAGTTCCTGCTCCCAATCACCAATCCGATCCTTCAGACGCATAATTGCTTTCAATTGCTCATCAATGCGTTCGTAAGTGTGTTGAGCGTTTCCGGAAAAATTTTCGAGTTCCTGACGATAATTGCGAACAGCATTGCCGATCGATTCGGGCGGAACATAAGCCAGCTCCGCGCGGAGATTTTCATAAGCCTCGTTGCCGACACAAATTTCTCTGCCGCACAGACATTTCCCGCGTTCTAGAAGTTCCATGATCGTTTTGCGCGTTACATCGCTTACTCCTTTGTCATCGAGTTTGGCGTCCTCCAAGATATCGAGCGCCTCTTTGACGAGAGGTTGAGCAAAGAACGCCAATGCGCCTTCATTGAACTCTTTAAAATACCTGTTGATGCAGTCCGTGAGCGTAATTTTCTCGGTTTTGATCCAACGCTCGAGATTGTCACGCTTCTTTTGAAGTTCCGAGACCTCTCGACTGTCGCGCAGAATATCGTTCAGTTGCTCGAGCCTGGACTCGTAATCCTTAATTTGTTCCTTGCAAGTTTTGAGCTGTTCGGCAATAGCCTCACGCTTTGATTCGTTTGTCGCCATCTGATCTCGAAATTTCTCTGCTTGAGAATTGCCTTCGAGATCCAAACCGTTATATAACTTGCCAATGACACTCGTCCGCTTGTTTCGATTGCCGAGATGTTTGATTGCATTTTCCATGCTCGATAGCCCGAGCAGACCTTTAACAGCCTCCGTTACATCGCGTCGATTGCTGATGGTGTTAATGCGTTCAGTATCAAAGAAGAAGTAGTTTGATAGATCGCGCGGCAAGATTTTATCGATAACCTTATCAACCTCGAGAGCTTTGACGGCTTGCATCTGACCATCGAACTCCTTGTAAGAGACCTTCGCCTTCGGCACCGGTTCCGAATTAACTCTGTCACCTACACATTTATACCTCTGCGTCCGAGTGATCAAATACTCAACACTTTCATTGATGATAACGAGCTCGACTGCGACGGTATGAGTTTCGCCGTTGCACATCTCAAGCATGATTTCCTTGTTGAGTAAAAAATTCGGCTCGTCCAACGTTGCCTTACCGTACAGACACCAATTAAATGCCTGCAGCAGAGTTGTCTTGCCGAATGTATTGTCGCCCAAGATGATCGTCACGTTGCGTTCGGGATCACATGAAAACTCGAGCACGGTTTCGCCCTTGAACTGACGAAAATTTTTCATACGCAAACTCTTTATCAGCATCGCTCAAGCCTCCACGTCAACGTTTGACCACTCTCTTATTGACCTCATCGATAAGCATTCGCCGAATCTTTTCGACCATGGCATCATCATTCTTCTCACGCGTACGAAGATTGTCTTGTTCCGCTTCAAGTATTCTTAAGGTGATAACTTTAATTTTGTTTTCGTCGAGCTTAATACCGTCAGACATACCCATCGCCCTCCCGATCGATATCCAAGTTATATGCCGACTGAATATCGCTGATCAAAGCGTCCGACTCAAACGGATTCTCAGCGATCTCCGCAAAATCTTTGATCCTAATAATTTCTCTCGACGCGAGCGATTTCACGCCGTTGATCACATCTGCATCGAACTGATCCAGATGATCGAGTGCAATCGGCAACGTCACAAAGTCGAAGATGACCGCACAAGTCTTATCGGGAAATCTCCTCAACACTCGACCGCGCCGTTGAACATATTCTTTAGGATTTGTACTGCCGGCAAGAATGAACGCCGTTTTAATACTCGGTATGTTGATGCCTTCATCGAGACAACGAATGGCAATCAGCGCCTGAAGGTGAGTACCTTCTGCGAAATCCGCTTTGATCCGTTCGCGTTCGTCAGCGGGCTCGACGGACGTAAATTTCGAGACGCGCATATTTAATTCATTTCCGAGCATGTCCGCGACAATATCAATTTGCCTCGCCTCCTCGATGGGCGGTTCTCCTTCTCGATAATCGAAATCATGCATGGTCGTTGCACCGCAATAGATCAGCATTTGATTTTCCTTTCTATGTTCCAAAATGATTTCGCGGAGCTTGGAAATCTTTTCGCTTGCGCCCGCAACAATCCTCGCGCGCTTGATCAACATCATCTTTACATAATCATTCACATTCATCTTGAGTTCGTCGCCATGCATGTTTTTTACGATCCGCTTTGTGAGCTCAACATATCGTTCAAGCTCCTCGTCATTGAGAGATACAACGATCGGATGGTAAAAGTAAGGCGTGAGCATTCCCCCATCGATAGCATTCTTTAATGAGTACTCAATGCATTTGTCGCCAAAATAATTGTAGAGCTTGGCAGTGCCTTCGGGATCACCGTGCCGATCAAGCGTTGCCGACAGCGCCAAGCGATAAGGAATTTGCTCAAGCAGAGTAGCGCTCAATTTCTCGGCACCAAAGTTATGAGCCTCGTCGACTACAATCAAGACGTTCGAGCTCAACCTCTTGACTAGTGACTGAACATAATCGCTCGAAAATGTGGCATTGGTCGAGAGCATGCAGAAATGATTTTTCACGCCGAGCTTGAAACTCACAACATTAGTTTTTAAACGCTCTTTCCAATTGCGTTGAGTCGATGCCGAATAACAGATGATCGGTCTCATTCCAAATGCCTCAATATCGGTTCGCCACTGCTCTACGAGATGTTGATACGGACAAACAATTATCACTGCCAAATTTTTTCCGACGGCGTTGTAGAGTTTAACGATTGCCGCGAGCGCTGTGTAAGTTTTGCCTGTACCGGTCGCCATATCGAAGATGCCGCGATAATTTTTCTGCGTCCAATGCTTGATTGCGTCGAGTTGATACGGACGGAGCTTGACATTAGCGGGGATCGAAGGCTCAATGGTTGGCGCGTTGATGAACTGATGCATGTTTACCTCGTCAAAAACGGATTTTTGTACTCGAATCAGATCGTATCTAACATCAGCAAAATTTTTGACGCTGATGCCCAATTCTTTGTCGGTCCACATCGA
The DNA here is from genome assembly GCA_017477125.1 of Selenomonadaceae bacterium. Lineage (GTDB taxonomy): Bacteria > Bacillota > Negativicutes > Selenomonadales > Selenomonadaceae > Quinella. The sequence goes on along the minus strand of JAFUXN010000011.1, from coordinate 18,064 downwards.
ATCGAACGCTTTGAGCTTGCAAAGAACTCGATCACTGTCCTCCGTCCAAGATTTGAACACATCGATTGCTTCATAGTTACTGACGAAAGCGCGTGCACCCTCATTCATCGAGCCGGAGAAGGCGATCACATTGCCCGAGCCGTCGTGCATCAGTCCCAACTTTTCATGAAACATTGCTTCGTCATTATCCGAGTTCAATCGTGCAATTTTTATCTCCAAACATCCGGCGGCAATCAACGTACTCAGCAGACGTTTTCGGCGCGGCACTCGAAATGCAGGCAACAATTCATCAAATGTTACTGTCCCGAGCCGATCAATGCCGTCGGCAATCGCATTTATGTCGTCTGAGGAAAGCCTTGGCGAAGTAAGTAATTGAATACGTCCGCCATTGAGAATCAATTTAAGTATGCCGGCGGATAACGCAGTCAAAGCCGTCGAAGAGAAGAAACCGACCGCTCGTTGATACAGAATCGCTCTCTCGAGAAGCGGGATATAAAAATTCTCAATCATGTCATCGAGTAATGAACGATACTCGGATCGCAATTCGAGCTCTTGAAAGTTTAACATCGAACTCATTTTAAAGCTCCTCATCAAGCTCGTCAAGCACAGATCTCAATTGAGCAAAATCGTCGTCGGTGGTGAAGCAGTTGACACTGAACCGAACGGTACCATCAGGATAAGTGCCCAAGAATTTATGAGCAAGCGGCGCACATTGCAGACCGGCTCGAACAGCTATGCCTTTCGCAGCAAAAAAATTGCCCGCACTCTCACTGCTGATGCCCTCGATTGTACACGAGACGATACCAACATACTCCCTACCAACGATGTTGCCGACAATTGACAGGCAATCGTGGGCACTGAGCAGTTCAAGCAGTCTGTGTCTGTTATTGAGTTCGAGTGAACGAATGCGGGCTAATGTTTGAGTTTCAATCCAATCGAGCGCGGCATTGAGTCCGGCAATGCCGATGATGTTGAGAGTGCCAACCTCAAAACGTTCGGGGAGGCGATCAGGCACGTTCGGGTTTGCGGAGTCGAAGCCGGTACCACCAAAAATGATCGGAGGCAATTTGATCGAGGGATTCATGATGAAACCGGCGATACCTGTTGGGGCGAGTAGCGTCTTATGACCGGCGAAGATGGCAAAGTCAATCGTTTCCGATCCAACATTGAGATCGATGAGTCCGGCGGTCTGAGCCATGTCGACGATGGTCACGGCACGATAACGTTTGGCGAGCTCAAAAATTTTTTCGACGGGAGCGACGAGACCGATCATATTGCTTGCATGACTGATGATAACTACGTCCGGTTGAGTTGCATCGAATTGATATTTGATCCGTTTGAGATCATAATCCAGATCGCGTGTGACGTTGAGGATATGGATTTTTATTTTTGCGGATTGCTCGAGATGATGGAGCGTCCGCGTGACGGCGTTGTGTTCAAACGGACTGATATAAATATTTTTTGCATCGCTTAGCACGAGCCCTTGAATGATCGTATTCAATGCAATGGTCGCCGTCGGTTCGAAAATGATCTGCTTGTTCGGACAATGGAGAAGGCGTTGAAGGCGAGTACGCGTGTCGTCGACGAGAAGTTTTGCATTATTGGCCAGCGTATAAGAACCGCGTCCAACATTTCCTCCGTTTGAGCGATAAAATTCATCCATGAATTTATAAACTTGTTCAGGCTTAGGATAAGACGTTGCCGCATTGTCGAAATAAGCCACGGTGCACACTCCTAGATCGTCTTGAATGCTTCCAATAAAACTTGCCGTTTTTCTCGTACGGAGATTGATTGTCCCATCGACGATAGTGCATCAGTAATTTGATTAAATAACAGCTGTCCTCGCGGAGTTATTTCCGTTCGCTCGAATCGTTGAACGCTGCCGTCGGAGAATGTGATCTGATTGTACTCGCTTGTATCGTCTGAAGGTGAGAACTTACTTCCAAATTCCTCCGCTGTCCGCTTGTACTGCTTGATCATCTCGATGAATGCTTGACGCGTCGTATCATTCCAATCTTCGAGCCGTAAGCCCGTCGCCAGCCGCGCCGTTCGAGTGATGAACTCTTCCTCATTGTTGGTCATATCTCGAATCGTCGATAGAAATTTGTCGGTGCCGTCGTTGAACAGTTGCTCGAAAACATTTTCGTCGAGTATTTCAAGCCAATCCCTCAACGCCGACGTCAGCGACATCAGATCAATATTGCGAGAGTCAATTGCGAAGATCAGCTTTATCTCATTGATCAGCTCATGCGTCACTACAGACAAGAAACTGTCGTAATAACTTTTGATTCGACGAACGATATCAGTATCGTTGCCAATCAACGTCGGCAATTTCTTAAACAACAGTTCAGCGCTTCCGACGTTCTGACGCAACAATTTTAGCAACTTCGCACCATCGGAGTTTGAGCGCTCCTCTCTTGCGTACTTCGGCAGAGACATAAACCATCGATACATTGCGTTGGCAATGCGATCGTAAGAGCCGTTTGAACGCTCGATGCACGTCATATGATCCGAAAAAATTTCTGCCAAGCCATCAATATATTGTTGACGTTCGTCATACCAGTCTAGGTATTCAATTGAAAACTCATACGGTCGTTCGTCGAGACGCGTGACAGTGTCGACGTTTAATGCAACCTGCTCATCTTTGCATTTGATCACGACATATGTTCGATGCTCACGGAGAACCGTTGTTATATAGAGAGGAATGAGCCCTCTCCGCAGACCGATCCCATACTTGGGTGATATCAACCGTTGATACAATTCGTCGAAGGATTTTCTAACGGCGGTTTGAATGAATTGTTCAATGGTTGACATGACGAATTGCATATTCTCCGAGCGCGGTTTGAGATTAATTCGAGCAGAATCCTCGGTGTTAATCAAAACATCTGTGTTTATGAGAGTACCACGCATAATTGACGCTTCCTGTGTCGTACTTTTGAATCCGAGATCGGGCTCAAGCTCAGTCCTCAACAGAGCACCGATGAGCTTGTGACGACTGTTGGCGGCAATTGACGTGATTTCATTACGGTTAAGCGCCTCGTTGTTGATTATTGGAGTCTTGAAATAAACCTCATCGCAGATCGTCGACAGTAACTCGGTCAGATCAGCCCTGCGATTGATCGAGATGCGAGCTCCAGAATGGATATAGACGGCGGCATGATCCTCGGGGCGAGTATAAATACCGATGAAAGTTTTGAGCATCTCGTTCAGATCGTCGTGAATGATCTCGTACTCATCGAAAAGTATGGGATCATTGGCGGCTTTGTTTTTTAAAGTGTCGACAGCTTGATACTCGGCAACAATTTCAATGATATCGCGATAATGCTTGGGTATGACGAAAATATATCGTGCGTGCTCACGACTTGTCAACTCGAGCAGTTTAATCAATTTATCGATGTCCGCCTCATCGTTGGGAAGGATGCCGTAAATTATCCCATCACCATCGAGTGTTTCACTTTTGACGTCCCAATCTGTTGAACTATCGATCTCTGCGCTGTCGATGAATCGAAACGGAAAATATCGCACCATCTCATGAGCATCGTTATAACGATGAGGGTAAACGAAGGCGTCAAAGTTCGCCTCATTGAGAGTAGCGCGAATGTCAAGGGTCTGTCGCTCGATCTGATCTTTGATCTGTTGTCGAATATCTGTGCTTGACTTCTGCTTGAGCTTGAGGAAATGGTTACTGCGCTTAAGGTAAAGCACAAAATCGCCGTCGATGAGCTCGTCGAGTGCACGCTCGATTTCAACGCCGGCATATTCAGTCGAATAAATGCCAATCAATTCGTCTCGAGTCGGTTGAAGTCGTTCAAACTGATCGAGCATGTAAATCAAAGCAAGCGTCTTGATCATTTTACTGCCGAGTGAGTCCGGCGTCAAACTCTGCAGGATATTCGATGCCAACAGATAAATTTGATGCACTTCACTCGAATAAACTTCTTTCCTCAACAGCGGCTCAAAGTAATCGTAAATTTGATCGGGAGTGATGAGCCAAAACGTTTTATCATCGAATGCGTGGAGGAATGTGGGCAACGTTGAGATTCCTTCGGAGGCGAGGAACGTGAACAGTGTCCGTTCGTTCTGTGCAACTTTATTCGACAGCCGCGGTAATATGAACGTCGAGACAGGATGCAACGGGTAGCAACACTCAACGATTTTCTTCAGCTCCGCCTTTGAATCAGAAAAAATTTTATGTGTTGCATATCGTTTGATCAGTTCATCAAACGCTCTGTCAAACTCCGTACGGAAATTTTTCCATTGCGGTTCGCGCCGTTCAATAACGTTCGAAATGATCTCATAGACCTGTGTGAAGTTGTCATTTAAATGCACGTGCTTGAATCGTTCCGATATACCGCGCCAACCATCGAGCTTTTGTTTGGGCAGTTTGTTGATGTAATTGGCAATTTCTTTGTGCGAGATCAACATCAAATGCATCTGCAGTTCGCTGCTCCGAGTACACTTCTCGGCAAAATCCTGCAACATTTTCGTATCGCTGACCGATGCCTTTTCGATGTTAGCTTCCAAATACTTACTAAATTCGTCGTAGACAACGTAGATACCGGAATATCCTTCTCGCTTGAGACTCTCGACCACGTTCTCATAAAGCTCGACAACGTCAAAGTTGAGGAACGGATTAAACTCACTGCCGGCAGTGAGCTGCGGATAAATTTTTTCGAACGCACGATAGGCATCAACATCAAAATTCTCGAGTCTATCGATGAATTGCTCCAAAGGCTCGTCGATTTTGTTTTGTAATTGAGCAAGTGTCTTCGGGAATTGAGAACGCCAACGTTCAATGGTGTAGATCGCCGCTTTGTAATTTGTATTCGGCATGATGTTTGAGAGATTATTATTCTTGAGTGTTCGTCGGAGCGCCAACAAAAATGATTGCGTCAAGCTCGTACGACTGCCTGTGATCACGACCGGAAGAATTTTTGTTGAGCCTTCATAATAACTGTCGATGAGCCGATACAATTTCGAGTTGCTTTCAAGTTTCGATAAGATATTCTTGCACAGCGGCTTGCGCATCAATATCGATAAGATTATCAGCACGATGTGAGATTTGCCCCTGCCGTATGCTCCAATCAAAACGCGAGCCCTATCGGGCGAATTTATGTTGACACTCAACAAAATTTCCTCGAGCAGACTCAGCGCTGCCGTCGTCGGAATGAAATTTTCGATCTTGCTGTCGTCATTCCAATCGTACTCGATGTTGACGGAGTATTGAAAGCCCGTCGCTACCGAAATCATTTCGCTCATTGTTTCATAATCCCACCGTTGATCGCTGCGTAGTACTCGCTCACGCAATCGAGAAAATTTTTGTCGGTTCGAATATCGATAACGTCGAGTCCCGACGTTCGATTGACTTTGAGTTGCCCGAGCCGTTCAAGACGATATAATGCGTCGAGCATTGCAATCGAATCGAGGTTAAATACCCTGCCGATGTTTCGCGGTGCAGTCAGCAATTCATTTAAACTGATCTCACGCCTGCCGCCGGCATTGTCGACAATCACCGACAGGACAATCCATGGGTTGAGTGTTGCAATCGATGGCGTGACTTTCTTGTATGTTTGACGGCTTTTGTTCATTACGTCGATCAGTCCGAGCTCGCCGAGCGGGCAATCGATATTGTTCTCAGGCGAAAATTTTCTTGCGTTAAGTTTATTTCGAGGCATGTACGTGTTAATGATACAATTAAAGTCATCACTGAGTGAACGCGATGCTACCTCCGCGCGGAACGAATTAATTCTAATGAATTTCTGTATCCCATCAACGAAATCTTCACGAGAGAACTCCGACATCGAAAACTCGTTAAACAAGTAGTACCAAGCCGTTGCCCAATCGTCGTTTGAAACCAGTCTATAGTGGAGAAGGTACAGCGTGCCGAGCTCCTCGGTGTATTTATCATTTTCGAAAATGCATCGTCCAAACGGAGTGAACATTTGAGAGCGTTTGCCCACCTTCGGCTCAACTGTCAAGCCTGTCGCCTGCAGCCAATATCGCAACGCCTTGACCATGTTTGATCCGATCCCAAGAACATCCATTGGATTTCTCTCGCGGCTGATGAACACATCGGGATCGCTATCAACATTGCGCAAACCTTTGCTGATCCAGCCTTTGCGAATGAAAAACGTATCGTGCGCTCGAAATTTCATCGGGCGACCTCCTGTTTCTTGGTTCGTAAATATTTTTCCATCATGCAACCGCCCTCAAGGTATTTTGCCGACACACATGCCTTGCAACGGACACATTTGACAGGATCGATATAATATCGCTCACGGCTGACCGATATTGCTCCTGCCCGACAGATCGATTCGCACTTCAAACATTGTCGGCAAGCGTTGAATTTTTTGATCTGATACGAGATCATTCGTTGCAGATTTTTATGATCGGCAACGTTCATGGTCTTAATCTTGACGGCGTGGGCGACTCCGACTTGATCGAACGGTTGAATAGATATTATCGGCACATTACTCGAGCTCAAGACAATCGTCTCGTGCAAAAGCTTCCTCCCAAGCTCCGTCGAGATCCTTCCGAACGGTACGAACATGCCAATCAGTTCGTCGTTAAACTCTCTAGACAGTTGATAAATATTGGCATGCTCTTCAGTGGTGCATCCGGTGAATTTAATTTTTATGTCGTCGGCAGCTCGCAAACCATTACCTCCCTGGCGAGCCTTCCACTTGCCGTTGTCGACATAAGTTTCAGGGTCGGGCTTGCCGAGCGAGCGAGCAAAGTCGAGCAAAAAATTTCTCCAACGTTGAGCGCGTTCCGGCATATAAATACTCGACAGAAATTGCGCGCGGAGATTATTATTTGGGCAACACCAACAGCCGACGCGGTCATATCCCAATCGATAGGCCTCGTTGAAGTCGAGCTGACGCGATAGGATGTAGAGCCAAACATCTGCGTCCTTCCAAAAGAATATCGGCGACGCTACTGTTTGCTGTCTGATTTTGAGTGAATTCGAGTCGTCTTCTATACGATTGTATTTACTGCGACTGAGGGACTCCGATTTTCTAATACCGTAGAAGGTGAGAATATGTTGATTGCGATACAGACCGGTGAGTACGCGTGAGAGCGGTCCGGTCTTGAACATCGAGCAACACCAACGCATCATACGAGCGGGCGGTCCGATGTCGGCACACACGTCAAAAAAGTTTTGATCGATGTTGCGAGCCGTTTGGAAGATCGCTCGAGGGTGATCGCGCCTATATCGAGACACATAATCGAGAGTGGTGTCGAATTCGAGAGTAGTGTTGCTGAAGATGTGCACAAGGCTCGGATTACTCAGCGCGTTAATGACCAGATCGGCAGTGACGGTTGAGTCTTTGCCTCCACTGAACGAAATCACAATATGCTCATCGTCGAAGAATTGAGCAGTTGAACTGATGAAATCGTTCGCCTCACTGATCAAAGTATTAAGTCTATCATGATTGAGCTCAACAAAAGTTTTGATGTCCCTCTCGAAAAAGTTATAACCGATCAAGTCGCCGGCGGCTGAGATTTTCGCAGCGACCTCAATCGGATTGGCAGCTTGAATTTTTTTGTTCGACAGAGAGCGCGGTTTGCCATTAATGAAGTATCTGTTGTCGAGCGCCCACATTGAAGTGCGCATAAATTTCTCGGGATCGTCATTGAGAAGGACAGCGATCAACAATCGTTCCTTCGGGAAGACGGGGCGAACATCCGTCGCCAAATATTTTATTGAGCCTCCGCACTTTGGACACAATGATTTCTCAATCTGATCATTTGCTCGAATGATCGGCGCTCGGCAGTCTTCGCACCAAAGTACTTCTGCATTTAAATTGAATGTAGTTTGCATAAGATATCACGCCTATTAGTTCAAGTTGATGAAAATATTTCCTGCCATTGACAAAAGTATTTTTGCGGTTATGATCTATTGCAATAGACGCTTGAACGGAGGTAATGTGCTTGGCTTATAACGATTTACGAGAATTTATCGCGGCGCTCGAGGAGCGTCGACTGCTGAAACGGATCAAGACGCCCGTCAGCCCCGAGCTCGAGATCACAGAGATCACCGATCGAGTGTCGAAGTTCAACGATCATCGCAACGTCGCGTTGCTGTTCGAAAACGTCAAGGGCTACGATATGCCCGTGCTCATCAACGCCTTCGGTTCGTATGAACGCATGGCGCTGGCGCTCGGCGTCGACAAACTTGATCAGATCGCCGACGAGATCAGAGAGATCATGAAGTTGCCTTACCTCACAATGAAAAACAAGTCGAGCGTCATTTCGATCCTTCAGACCGCGCGGAAGGCGATCAATTTTCCGAAGTACGTCCGCAACGCGCCGTGCCAAGAAGTGGTGATGGATCGTCCGTCGCTCGACATGATCCCCATACTCAAGTGCTGGCCTCTCGACGGCGGTCCGTTCATCACCTTGCCGCTCGTCGTCACCAAAAACCCCGCGACGGGCAAGCGCAACGTCGGCATGTATCGACTTCAAAAATACGATTCGACCACGACGGGCATGCACTGGCACATTCATAAGAACGGCGCGGAGAATTTTCGCGACGCAAAGTCTCTCGGTCAATCGAAGATCGAAGCCGCCGTCGCGATCGGTACCGATCCGTTGTTGACATACGCCGCGACCGCGCCCTTGCCCCGCGACGTTGATGAAATGGTGTTCGCGGGTTTCCTTCGACATAAATCTGTCGAGATGGTCAAGTGCAAGACCGTCGACCTTGAGGTTCCCGCCAACGCCGAAATCATTCTCGAGGGCTACGTTTCGACCGACGAGTTAAGACGCGAAGGACCGTTCGGCGATCATACCGGCTACTATTCGCTTGCCGACGATTATCCCGTTTTTCATGTCGAGTGCATCACTCATCGACGCGATCCGATCTACTTTGCGACGGTGGTCGGGCGCCCGCCCATGGAGGATTGCTATATGGCAAAAGCGTCGGAGAGAATTTTTCTGCCGCTCCTTCAACAGCTGCTGCCGGAGATCATCGACATCAACATGCCGCTCGAGGGCGTCTTCCACGATTGCATCATCGTGTCGATCAAGAAGCAATATCCCATGCACGCGCGCAAGGTGATGCATGCGTTGTGGGGGACGGGGCAGATGATGAACGTCAAGATGATCGTGGTGGTCGATGCGCACGTCGACGTGCAGAACTTGAGCGAAGTGGCGTGGCGCGTGTTCAACAATATCGACGCCGAACATGATCTTGAAATCGTGCATGGTCCGCTCGACGTGCTTGATCACTCGTCGCCGATGGCGAAATGGGGAGCGAAGTTGGGCATCGACGCGACCAAGACTTGGGCGGAGGAAGGTCACGCGCGCGATTGGCCCGAGGAGATCGAAATGTCGGCGGCGGTCAAGATGCGCGTCAACTATCTTTGGAACTCGTTGGGGTTGGATTGATGATCGATATAAAATTAAAGGCTCACGCCAACAACATAGCCCTCCCGCACATGATTTTCGCATTGCCGTTCGCATTCATGGCGGCGCTGCTCGTCACTCACGGCGACATCGATCCTTGGATTTTATTCTTGATCGCCGCCGCCGTCACTTCCGCTCGCTCCGCCGCCCTCGCGCTCAACAATCTCGCCGATCTCAAATACGATCGATTGCAACCGCGCATGTCCTATCGCGCCATGGTCAGAGGCGACATCTCCAAATCGGAATCCGTCGGCTTCATCGTGTTGTGCCTCGCCACGCTCGTCTTGGTCGTCATTCAATTGCCGCCCGTCTGTATGAAACTCCTGCCCGTCGCCGTCGTGCCGTTCCTCATCTACCCGTTCACCAAACGCTTCACAGGCTGGTGCCACTTATTCTTGGGGCTGGCGATCTCGATGGCGCCCGCGGGAGGATGGATCGCCGCGGGAGGTTGGATCGATCTGCCGATGATTTTGCTTTGCGTCGCCGTCGCGTTGTGGATCGGAGCGTTCGATGCAATATACGGCGCTCAGGATCGCGCTTTCGATCTGTCGCAACATCTTCATTCGCTCGCAACCGAGTTCGGCGTCGAAGGCGCGCTCAAACTCACCCGCGCCATGCATGCGATCAGCATCGTCTGCTTCATTGCCGTCGGGCTCTTGACGGAGGTCGGCGCGTTGTATTATGTCGGCGTGTTGATTGCCGCGCTCACTCTCGTTTGGCAACATTCGATCGTCAAGCCGAACGACTTCTCACGAGTTACCCAAGCCTACTTCATGCGCAACGGCATCGTCTCAATCGCAATGTTAATCTTCACTTGGTTGTCACTATAATAATCGCAGTAACAGAAGGGAGTCGTTGACCCATGGGTTTGCGACAAAAATTTTCGCTGCTGGCATGCTTGGCGGGCGCATTGATGGCAATCGTGTCGCTCATCGGATGCTACACATCTTATATCAATCTGTCTGACACTCTCGAGAGTGAAATTTCTTCAACGGTCGACGCTCAAGGCAAGGACTTGGATACTTGGCTTCAATCAAAAGCCGTTTCAGCCGAATACGCCGCAAATCTCCTGGGCAATCTCGGCGACATCAATCGCATGAAGGATCGCAATCTGCTGTCGCTGACCACTTCCGATAAAGATATCCTCGACGTGACGATCGGTCTGCAGGATAAATATCTTTACGGATATCACGCGGGCGACTTCACCGGCAAGATCGATCCGACCGTGCGCCCGTGGTACAACGATGCGAAGAACGGCTTGACCTTCACCGATGCTTATGTCGACGGCTTCACCAAGCAGTTGATTGTGTCGGCGGTGGCTCCGATCAAAGTCAACGGTCAACATGTCGGCTCAACCTGCATCGATATCACGCTCGATCTGCTCAACGAACGGGTCAAGCAGATGAAGTATCGCGGGGAGGGCGACGGGATCATCGTCGAGCGCAACGGGACGATCCTTGCCACCACCACCGATCGCAACGTTGAAAAGATTCAGCAGGTGCCGGGGCTCTCGGATCATTTTGACGAGATGCTTGCCTCCGGCGCGGGCTACTTCGAACTGCCCGAGGACGAGAAATTTGGCAAGCGTGTCTTCGCTTACACGACGTTGAAAAGTTCGGGTTGGGTACTGGGCATCGCGGTCAGTGATGATTTCGTGTTCGCGCCGCTCAAAAAATTGTTGATAACGTATCTGGTGCTGTTGATCATCGGGACGGCGCTGATGGTGGCGGCGTGCTTGAAAATGTCGGCGCTGGTCACGACACCGATCGTCGCGCTGAAGGATCACGCAGAACAATTGGCGCGGGGCAATCTGCACGTCTCCGATCTCAACGTCGGCTCGAATGATGAGTTGGGTGCGCTCGCCAACGCGTTCAATGATATGCGCGACAGTCTGCACAGCCTGATCGGCAAGATGCTCGACACGTCGCACAGAGTATCGGAGTCGTCGGAGGAGCTCACGACCAATGCTCAACAGTCGGCGGACACGGCGATGCACATAGCGGAGAACGTCAGCGAAGTCAGCGGCAACATGAGCAGGCAATTGAACGACATCGATGCCGCCAAGCAGAATGTTGATGTGGTGTTCGGCGATATCGAAAAGATGTCGGGCAAGACGGAGCTGGTGACGCGCACATCGAAGGAAACGGCGGACGCGGCGATGCTCGGCGCCAAACTCATGGACAGCGCGGTCGAGAAGATGAAGAACATCGAGAAGAGCGTAATGTCGTCGGCGGAAGTGGTCAAGCAGCTCGGCGAAAGCTCGAAACAGATCGGGCAGATAATAGACGCGATCGCGGCGATAGCGGATCAGACAAATTTGTTGGCATTGAACGCGGCGATCGAAGCGGCGCGCGCGGGCGAACAGGGACGCGGCTTTGCGGTCGTGGCGGAGGAAGTTCGCAAGCTGGCGACGGCGTCACAAGAGTCGGCGGAGCAGATACGCGAACGCATTTTGCAGATTCAGAGCGACACTGCCAAGGCGGTCGAAGCGATGGAAACCGGCACAAAGGACGTTGACGAAGGCACGGCGGCGATCCGCGAGGTCGGTGAGCAATTCCAAGGGATCATGCAAAGCGTTGAGGGCATACGCCGACAGATGGACGACATCGGCATTTCGATGCGAGAGGTATCATCGGGCGCGTCAAGGATCGTCGGGGCGATCAATTCGATTGACGAGGTGAGCAAGAAGACGTCGGAGTATACTCATACGATATCGAGCTCGACGGAAATGCAATCGGCATCGAACGAGGAGATAGCGGCGGCGTCACAAGCGCTGGCTGATCTGGCGGTCGAGATGCAAGCGGCGATCGATCGGTTCAAAATGTAATTCATCAACAAAGGAGGCTCTATCATGAAATTACGCAAGGCAGTCATACCCGCCGCGGGGCTCGGCACTCGTTTCCTTCCCGCGACGAAAGCTCAACCCAAGGAGATGCTCCCCATCGTCGACAAACCGACGATCCAATATATCATAGAGGAGGCGGCATCGGCGGGCGTGGAAGATATCATCGTCGTGACCGGGCGCAACAAGAGATCGATCGAAGATCATTTCGACCGCTCGATCGAATTGGAGATGGAGCTCGAGAAGAACGCCAAAGCCGATCTGCTCGACATCGTCAAACCGATTTCGGAGATCGCCAACATTCATTTCATCAGACAGAAGCAGCCGCTCGGGCTCGGGCATGCGGTGTTGACCGCCAGTCATTTCATCGGCGATGAACCGTTTGCGGTGTTGCTCGGTGATGATGTGGTGGTCGCGCAAAAGCCCGTCCTTCAGCAGATGGTCGACGTGTTCAACGAATACAAGACATCGATCATCGGAGTGCAGACCGTTCCCGACGAGGCGGTGCATCGTTATGGGATCGTCGACGGCAAACCGATCGATGACGACATTTATAAGGTCAAGGATTTGATCGAGAAGCCCAAGGAGAATGCGCCGAGCAATATCGCGATCCTCGGTCGATACATTCTCACGCCGTCGATCTTCTCGTATCTCGAGACGCAGGAGAAGGGCGCGGGCGGCGAGATTCAATTGACGGACGCGCTCAAGCGATTGGCGAAGGACGAAGCGATGTATGCTTACGTTTTCAAGGGGCATCGCTACGACGTCGGGACGAAGATCGGATTCTTGCAAGCCAACATCGAATTTGCATTGCGCAATCCCGAGGTCGCTGACGAGCTCAAAGGTTATCTCGACGCTTTGCACGAGCACATGGACGAGATGCTTGCTTACGATTGAGCCGCGCGGAAATATTTTGAGCGTTGAAAGGGATTTCCCGTCAAGCGTTGAATAAGCACCGCGAGTCAGACACGGCTGTTATTTTCCCGCTCAAAAATTTTTTCAGGAGGGGTCTTATGAATAGATCAATGAACTCAGTGCTGAGCAATTTGAAGGTCGCTTACAAGCTGGCGATCGTCGGATTGATCGGCATGCTCGGAACGCTCGGGCTCGGGCTCTTCGGCTATATGTCGATCGACTCAAATCGAGATTCGATAACGCAACTGTACACGAAAGACTTGATGATGATCGACAGCATCAGCGATGCGAGCTACTATATGCGATATTCGCAGGTGCAAGCGCTGGTGGCGGGCATGTCTCGCAACACGGACATGTTCAGCATTCGCAGGGAGCGGTATCAAAACGGCGTCAAGGAAGTCGAATCAAATCTGTCGAAGTTCAACGAGTTTATCAGAGGAAACACGGGAGTCGAGCAGAAGCTTTCCGATCTCCGTTCGACGTGGTCGAAGTTCCAACAGCTTTGCGATCACGTCATTCAGTTGGCGGCGGCGGGTCAGCACGAGCAGGCGGGCGATTACTACGACAAAGAGATTCAACCGGTTGCGTCCGATCTGCAAAAGCAAGTGACCGTGATCAAGGGCAATATGATGAGCATTGCGGAGGAAGAATACACTCACGATCTCGACAGCATCTCGGCGGCAATCCGCAACATGCTGATCGCGTGCGGCGTGGTGGCGTGCTTACTGCTGGTTTCGATTTACTTCATCGCAAAAGAGATCACCAACCCGTTGCTCGGAATGATCGACATCTGCCGTCAATTGGCGAAGGGCAATTTCCGCGTGGGACCGGAGGATAACATTGAGCGCAGTGACGAGTTCGGCGAGATGCATGACGAGCTGATCGAAATGCGCAAGACGTTGAGCGGACTGCTTCAAAAGATCAGTGCGACGACAGAGCAGTTGGCATCGTCTTCAGAAGAGTTGACGGCGTCGGCGCATCAATCGGCGCAAGCGTCGGAGCAGGTGGCGAACTCGGTTACGACGTCGGCATCGGCGGTGGTCGAACAGCAGCAGAACGTCGGCGATGCAATGCAGGCGATCGATGAGGCGTCGACGTTGATCAAGAACCTCAACGCGGCGGCCGATCTGGTCAAGACGGAAGTTGAAGGCGCGGCAGAACATGCGGCGGCGGGCACGGCGGCGATCGAGGTTGCCATCGACAAGATTTTGAGCGTTGAGCGCATCGTTAACAATTCTGCCGAGACGGTTGATAAGTTGGGTCAGCGTTCGAAGGAGATCGGGCAGATTGTCGAGACGATCAGCGCGATAGCGGATCAGACGAACTTGCTGGCGCTCAACGCGGCAATTGAGGCGGCACGTGCGGGCGAGCATGGACGGGGCTTCGCGGTGGTGGCGGACGAAGTTCGCAAGCTGGCGGAGGAGTCGCAGGAGGCGGCGCAGAAGATCGCGACGTTGATCAACGACATTCAGAGCGATACCAACAATGCGGTGAGCTCCATGCACGAAGGTTCGATCGCGGTTCGCGAGGGTACTCAATCGGTCGAGCAGTTGAGGACGTCGTTCGAAAACATTCAAAATGCGTCCAACGGCGTCACACAAAAGAGCCAAGACATGGCTCAGGACATCACTCGAGTGTCGAACAATACGACCTTGATAAAGGAGCGCTCGATGAAGATATCGGAGAACAGCGGCATGGTCGCGCGCGAGATGGAAAGTGTATCGGCGGCATCGGAGGAGCAATCGGCGTCGGCGGGAGAAATCGCGTCGGCATCGGATTCGCTTTCGCAAATCGCTCAAGACCTCCAAGCGTCTTTGCAGCAGTTCAAGTTCTGATCAACATTTCATCGATAGAATTACGACCGTGCTCATCGTCGAGTGCGGTAATTTTTTTGGGGAGGAGATTCAATGCGGCTCGGTCACATAAATTTTCTCAACGTGCTGCCGCTGACGTACGGCTATACTCACCTCGGGATCGAACCGATCAACGGCGTGCCGACATTCCTCAACCGCGAGCTCGAACTGGGGCGGCTCGACGTCAGTCAAATATCGTCGATAGCGTTTGCTCGAATGTCGGATCGATTGACGATGTTGCCCGACTTCTGCGTTCGCGCCGACGACGATGTTCAATCGATCATACTGGTGTCGCGCAAACCGATCAATGAGCTCGACGTCGAGAGGGTGATCCTGACGTCGAAGTCCGCCACCGCTCAATGCTTGCTCAAGATTATATTGTCGAAGGCGTACGATGCCCGACCGATCTACGAGACGCGTCCCGTCGACATCAACGCTCCGATCGATGACGATGCGACGGCGTCATTGTTGATCGGCGACGATGCGTTGTACATCTATCATCATCGACCGACGGATTATAATTGTTATGATGTGGGTCGGGAGTGGCATCGCATGACGGGGCGGTCGATGGTGTATGCGGTATGGGCGGCGCGCAATGACTTCGACGGTGTTGAGGGCGCTCGCGCTCTGATCAAGCGGGCGATGGTGTACGGGCTCGAGCACAAGGCGGAGGCGATCCGCGCGGAACTTCCGTCGAGACCGTTCACGTTTGAGCAGCTGGATCAGTATTTGGGCGGCGTGATCAAATGGGATTTGACGGCGGCTCATCTTCCGTCGTTGAGGCTCTACTATAAATTGGCGGAAGAAATTGGGCTGATTGAGCGGGCTCCAGCGATTGAAATTGATCATCGGCGCTGATATAATTCGAGCAGAAATTGATTGGAGGGATTTACGAATGAGCTTTACATGGAATATCCCGACGAAGGTGCTGTTCGGCGCGGGCAAACTCGGCGAACTGCACAAGGAGCCGGTGCCGGGTAAGAAGGCGCTGATAGTGATCTCTAACGGTCGCTCGACGAAAACCAACGGCAGTCTCGACAAACTGCAATCGGAACTCGATCAGTGGGGCGTGGAGTATGCGGTCTTCAATAAGATTCAAGCCAATCCGCTCGAGCCGACGGTGCAGGAGGGCGTTGAGTTTGGTCGCGAGAACGGTTGCGATTTCGTTGTGGGCTTGGGCGGCGGCTCGGTGCTCGACGCGGCGAAGGCGATCGCGGCGGTGATGCCTCAGAAGGAAGGGCGCGTGTGGGATTACATCATCTTCGGGACGGGCGGCAAGAAACCGTTAACGGAGAAGATGTTGCCGTACATCGCGATCACGACGTCGGCGGGCACGGGCTCGGAGGTCGACGCGGGCGCGGTGATCAGCAATCCTGCGACGAATGAGAAGACGGCGATCTTTGCGGGCTTCCCGATCCTTGCGATCGTCGATCCGAATTACATGCTGACGGTGCCGAAAAAATTTACGGCGTATCAAGGGTTCGATGCGTTCTTCCACAATGCCGAGGGTTACATCTCAAAGGGCTGCAACGAGGCGGCGGAGATGATCGAGCTGACGGCGATAGCGAAGTTGGCGAAGTACTTGCCGATCGCGGTTGAGGACGGGAGCAATCTCGAGGCGCGAACTCAAGTGGCTTTCGCCAACACGCTCGGCGGCTTCTCGATGGACGTCGGAACCTGCACGGCGGAACATTCGTTGGAGCATGCGTTGTCGGCGTATCATCAAGAGTTGCCGCATGGCGCGGGCTTGATCATGATCAGTGTGGCGTACTTCGGACATTTTGTTGACCGTCATGTGTGTGACGATCGTTTCATCGACATGGCTCGTGCGATGGGCAACGCCAATGCCAACAAGGCGAGTGATTTCATCGATGCGTTGAAGGCGATGCAGAAGGCGTGCGGTGTGGACGAGCTGAAGATGAGCGACTACGGGATCACGCCGGACGAGTTCCCGAAGATGGTGCAGAACACGCGCGATGCGATGGGGTTCCTGTTGCAGTTTGATCCGGTCGAGCTCAGCGATGAGGACATGCTCAACATCTTCAAAAAATCCTATCGGTAATAGTTTCATCGGGACGAAGGAAAATAAAGGGGACGGAAATAAAAATGGGAGCGCCCGCCTGCTCACGTGGCGGCGCGCTCCATCTTTCTCGGTGCCGCTCTCATTCGTCTCAACCTCAAACGTCAAGTGACCATAAAATTTTTGTGGGCTGATTTTTTTGCGTTGAAATAAAAAAAGGAGCGCCCGCCTGCTCACGTGGCGGCGCGCTCTATTTTCTTCGCCCTCTCCAACCGTCTTAATCTCAAACGCCAGGTGCTAATAAAATTTCTAGGGGCTGATATTTTTTCGGTGAGAACAGAAAGGCGCGGGAGCGGGCGTCGAAGCCCCGCGCCTTTCTTTTTGCTCGATTTTTTGAGTTGAAATAAAAATAGGAGCGCCCGCCAGTTCGCGGGGCGGCGCGCTCCATCTGCTTCGTTTCCGCTCACAGTTATCTCAACCTCAAACGTCGGGTGCCAATAAAATTTCTGGAGGCTAATATTTTTGCGGTGGGAACTGAAAGGCGCGGGAGCGGGCGTCGAAGCCCCGCGCCTTTTCTTTGCTCGTCGCCCCTTCAACATCGTTGAGCCTTCTGTTCGGGAGCAGGGCGAACCGCCGACATCGGAGGCGGGCGCCCGTCTTTCTCCGTCGTCCCCAACCGTCTCAACCTCAAACATTAGGTGCCAATAAAATTTTTAGGGGCTGATTTTTTTGTGCGTTGAAATAAAAAGAGGAGCGCCCGCCTGTTCGCGAGGCGGCGCGCTCCATCTCCTATCGGCGCCGCTCTCATTCGTCTTAACATCAAACGTCAGGTGCCAATGAAATTTTAGGAGCTGATATTTTTCGGCGAGAACTGAAAGGCGCGGGAGCGGGCGTCGAAGCCCCGCACCTTTTTATTTACTCGCCACCCCTTCAACATCGTTGAGTCTCACGTCGAGAAAAATGGACAGGGCGAGCCGCCCCATGAGGAGGCGGGTGCCCCTCTTTCTTCGCCGCCCTCATTCG
>JAFUXN010000069.1 GCA_017477125.1 Selenomonadaceae bacterium | reverse complement strand
GTCGACACAACACCATATCCACAGCCGCGTCCGCGCATCGTGCACCGCCACGCCTATGAGCCCAAAAGGATCACCGATTACAAAGACGCCATTCGTACCATCGCCAAAGTCCATATGAAGGGGCTCGCGCCGTTTTCAAAGCTCGTCAGAGTGTCAATCACGTTTCGGCGCAATAAACGGCTCGGCTCAAGAATGTTCGGCGATATCGATAACCTTACCAAGGCGGTGCTCGATGCCCTTAACGGGATTTGTTTCGACGACGATGCCCTTGTCGTCAAGCTCGTCGCCGAAAAAGAAGATGATAAGCATGAGGGAGTCGATATCATTGTCTCTGACGAATTGTAATGTATCTCTGCTCGCTTACACGCCCGAGCCCGAAGCATTGATTTGTCTCGCCGCGCGGAGATGCCGATCGGATAAAGCTACTCTTGATATCGATACCGACGGCGCCGAGCGCGTCATTAAAAGAGTGATCGAGGCGGGACATCTCTCGGTGCTCGAGCATGTCAATTTCACGTTCGCCGTCGACGGCATCAGCCGCGTTTGTCTCGCGCAACTCACACGGCATCGCATTGCCTCATTCTCCGTCCAATCCCAACGCACTGCCACCGTCAATGATTACGTCGCACCGCGCGGACTCGTTTGTATCGGCGTCGATCGCGATATCCGTTGTTACAAAGAGGAGCTCGACGCAGGTTTCGAACATGAAGATGCAAGGTACCTGCTCCCGCAAGCCGTCGCCACGTCTCTCGTCATGACCATGAACGCTCGGGCTCTCCTGCATTTTTTCGAATTGCGCTGTTGCCGCAAGGCACAATGGGAAATAAGAGAGCTCGCCAATCAGATGCTCAAACTCGTCAAGCCCATCGCGCCCAACATTTTCAAAAACGCCGGCGCCTTCTGCAGTCAAAACGGATATTGTCGAGAGACCGCACCATGCGGCAAGATGAATGTCCCGCACAAGGATTTCCTGTTCGAGCTGTATCAGTTTTGGGAGCGGGAGAAAAATAAATGAAGGTCGAGCTTTACAACGATAACTTTCAAAACTTCAAAGCCTACAATATCCCCGTCAAAGCACAACTCCTTATCGCCGATATCCCTTACAATATCGGTGCCGACGCTTACGCCTCCAATAAAAAATGGTGGGTCGGCGGTGACGTCAAAAACGGTGAGAGCAATGTCGCTGGGAAAGCCTACTTCCGCGTGGACGGTAATTTCAATATCGCCGAGTTCTTTCATTTCGCATCGAAAATGCTTAAGCCCGAGCCCAAATTGACCAATCAGGCTCCCGCCATGATCGTCTTCTGCGCCTATCAACAGTTGCCTGCCGTCGCTGAGTACGGCATGAAGTACGGATTTATAAAGTCCTATCCGCTCTACTTCATCAAAAAGTCCTCGCCGCAAGTGCTCAAAGCGAATATGAAGATCGTCGGAGCCGTCGAGACCGCTCTCGTCCTTTATCGAGATAAGCTCCCAAAGTTCAACGGAGAAGGGCATATGGTTCTCAACTGGTTCGAGTGGCGCCCCGATCCCAAATACGTCCCGCGCATTCACCCGACTCAAAAGCCCGTCAATCTCTTGAAACGATTGATACGCTTGTTCACCGACGAGGGCGATACCGTCATCGATCCCGTCGCAGGTTCCGCCTCGGCTCTCCGCGCTTGCGCTGAAACCAATCGCAATGCCTTCGGTTTCGAGATCGATAAGGCTTTCTATATGCAGGCTAAAGACAAGATGCTTGCCAACATTCAATCCGATTTGTTCTGAGGAGGAATAATCATGTTTAACCTTATGTTCAAGGGAGTCAAAATCGCCGACGGCGAATGGATCATCACCGAGCATTACGAGAAGGACGAAAAGGGCAATATTTTCCTCGGCGATTACCGCATCGAGCCCGACAGCCTGAGCGTCTTCACGGGGCTGTTCGATATCGACGGCACTCCCGTCTTCGGCGGCGATGTCCTCATGGTCAACGCGTCCACGCTCGAGATCAACGTCGTCATCATTTGGAATAAAAATGAGGCTAAGTGGCAGGCGGATCGCGTGATCGGCGGTAAGTTTTCCGATCTCACCGCCGCTAAGGTCTCTCATTGGAAGGTTATAGGCAACTTCTTCCGCCCCAATTCGTAATTCAACGCCGCGTTCCAAAACCGTCCATGGGAGGTATTTTCATGTCTGAAAAAATTTGCCCGCAATGTGGTTGCTCCTTCAAACCTGATAAAAAAGACCAAGTCTTCTGCAATGAGCTTTGTTACTTAAAAAATAAGAATGTCACTATCAAACCCGTCGAACGGAAATGCCTGCTCTGCGGCAAGACCTTTACCGTTCATGGCAATTCGATCAGAAAGTTTTGCTCGAGCAAATGCGGCAACTATTACAGACGGCATAACAATGATAAGCCCGATTATAAGGAAAATTACGACAGGATCACCGAGATCAATAACAAGGCTCTCGCGCTCGGCTTATCTTACGGGATGTATAAAGCCTATCTCTCCATGGGGATGAATCCCGCCAATTTCGCTCGCGTTCGGAGTGTTGCACCTTATGAGCTCCCTTAACATTAAAAACGTCATCGAAAAGGTCGATCTCGTCGACTACGCCGAAAAGTTTACCACACTTTCAAAGTGCGGCTCCCAGTTCCGAGGCGTTTGCCCTATCTGCCACCACGGCAATGAGTCCGAGTTCGTCATCTATAACCACAGGTCGTTTCATTGTTTCGTTTGCGGCGCCTCGGGAGATGTCATCAACCTTATCGAGCACGTCAATCACGTCGACTTCTTCACCGCCGTCGAGACTCTCGCCGAAGAAATGAATATCGATATCCAAAGAGATGCCTCCTACGTCAGACGTAAATCCATTTCCAATAAGCATAAGGATTTCATTTCAAAGTGCAAAGCCAACGTTAAAACCGTCGAAGATTATCTAACCAAACAACGCGGGCTCAGCGCGGACACCATCAAAGAATTTGAGCTCGGCGCTAACGAGCAGGGCAATGTCGTCATTCCCTTCGTCGATTCCAATAATCGCTATGTCGGCGTTGCCCTTCGCAAGTTCGAAGGCTCCCCCAAGTACGTCAACAGCAAAAATAATGAGCTGTTTCAGAAGGCGGAGTTTCTGTTCAATATGCGCGGCGCGAGGGCTCGGTTGAAGAATACGTTATTTCTGGTCGAAGGGTATTTCTGCGCCATGACACTTCATCAAGAGGGGTTGGCGGCTGTCGCCTATAACTCCTCTCAAGTCTCCAAACAGCAGTGCGCCGTCCTTCAACGATTGCACGAGACTTATCCCGAATTGACCGTTGTGCTCGTGCCAGATAATGATGATGTCGCTTATCCTCTCGTCGCAAAAACCAGACGCAATTTCAGAAATGCCGCCCCCGATGTCCCCGTCGAAGTCCTTATGCTCCCGGACGGAGCCAAAGACGTCAATGACCTGTACACTCAAGGGCGTTTCGAAGAATTTAAGTCCGCGCCGATCACTGATCTTGATGAGTTCGTTCTCTTCTATGAGTTGGAAAAATGCGCGTCATTGGTCGCCGAGCGTAAGGTCGTCGAGAAGTTTGCAAAAGATGTTTCCGATCCCATATCTCTTGACGGCATCGCTGACATGTTGGCAGACCGTTGGTCGCTCGAGAAGAAGGTCGTCCGCGAGTTCCTTAAGGTCAGTCAATCCGCCAAATCCTTACGCGAAGACTTCAAAAATCCATTTCAATGTTATGAGGAGACCAGAGAAATGTTGACCGATGAGCGTTTGCAATACGGCATCACCGCGCTCGATGAAGGCGTTCGGGGCGGAGGACGCCGCAAAGATGTTACTTTCATAGGGGCGTCGGCGGGCGCCGGCAAAACTTTCCTCACCGTCCAGATGTGCGTCGATATGGTTGTTCGCCAGTTCAAAAACGCCGTCTACTTCTCCATGGAAATGTCCGCGGGCGCTCTCTATGAAAGAGTTCTGTCTAACCTGCTCGAAAAAGACGTCGAAGAGGTTGACCGCCTTATTCGCAACGGTGATTCCATCGTCGAAAAGTGCTTGGATAAATTGAAAGAACATCTTTACGTCGTCGATAAAAACGGCTTGACCATCGCACAGGTCGACGAGTACGTTAAAGAGGCTAAGGCTAAGCTCTTCGACGGCGCGCTCGATGTTATCTTCATCGATTACATTCAATATATGAGGGGTTGCGCCGAATATCAAGTGCTCGCCGAGACCGCAAAAGGTATGAAACCGTTGGCGAAGGAGAATAATATCCACGTCGTTGTTATCTCCCAGCTAAATCGGGGCTCGCGGACGTGGGAAAAGCCCAATCTCGGCGATCTCAAAGGAGGCGGCGATCTCGAGGCGTCTGCCGATAACGTTTTCCTAATGTGGCGCCCGGGCTCAAATCCCAAACTCGATCCCAGAGAGTATGAGATGATTAAAAATGATGTCATGTTGTCCGTCGCAAAAGCCAGAAACGGTTCGACCGTCAATGAAATCACGTTGCAGATCGATCCGTCGACCAGTCGCATGAGGGTGAAATAAATGAGGATTAGAGATATCGGAGGGCAGTTGCTCTCTCACGGCGACAGGGTTATCGCCAAGGGCGATCCCTTGTTCAAACCGCTCGAACTGAAAGGATTCTCCGCGGAGGGAACGGTGATTGAAAAACCGTCGAGCGCCGTCGTCTTCTTCCGAAACAAAGATAAGAATTTGTGCGAGACGCTGAGGCTGACGCCTTATCGGGCTAAACGATATTACGAGAGGAAGGCTTAAAATGAGAGAGATAAAATTTCAAGGTCGGGCGAAGTATGGCAATCGGATCGTCGGCGATCTCGTCCACGGCGAACGCGGTTTGGCTATCAGACCGTTCGGGGATTACACCATGCCGTTCGGATACAAAGTCGATGAAGAGACCGTCGGACAATTCACCGGCTTTATCGATTCCGAAGGGCAAGAACTGTTCGAAGGCGATATGGTGACTCCGATCGAAAACAGCGGGATTGGTAAGCCCGAGGGTGAGTATTTGATCGAGTGGGACGATCCTGAAGGCGGTTGGCTCTTGATAGACAGGTACAATAAGATACTCGAAGTCCTTAATGAGGATACCGCAAAGGCGATCACGGCGATCGAAAATCCGCGGTGGAGGTGAAGAAAATGGGGAACGATGTAATCACAATCGAAGGCGTAAGAGGTTACGTTGACGCGAGCGGTACCGTCTGGCTTAAGCTCGAAGATGTTGCTGTTGGGCTCGAGTTTACTCGGGTCGAAACCAAGAACGGGACAGAATATTTTCGTGTTCGGTGGGATCGTGTGAGCGAATATCTTGACGAATGCGGTTTCGCCCAGAAAGTGGGCGAAAAAATTTCTGACGCTTTCATTCCCGAGAACGTATTCTATAAGCTCATTTGGAAATCGCGCAGTCCGAAGGCTAAAGAATTTCAAAACAAAGTGACCGATGAAATTTTGCCCGCTATCAGAAAACACGGCGCTTATATGACGCCCGACACCATCAAAAAAGTGCTGATGTCGCCCGATTTCATCATCGAGCTCGCTACGGAATTGAAAGAGGAGCAGGCAAGGAACGCCGCCCTCACACAGGCAATCAAAACACTCGAGCCGAAGGCAAGTTACTGCGACATTATATTGAACTGCCCCGACACCGTCACCATTACCGTTATCGCGAAGGATTACGGCAAGTCCGCCGTTGAGTTCAATAAAATCTTGGCAAGCCTCGGCATTCAGTTTAAACAGGGCAAAACATGGGTGCTTTATGCTCGATATGCCGACAAGGGTTATACACAGTCGAAAACGCATTACGTGACGAGCGACACCGGCAGGACTAAAGCCTTCGTCAATACAGAATGGACGCAGCTCGGGCGCATGTTCCTGTATGAGACCTTGCGAAAAAATGATATCTACCCGACAATCGAGACATTGAATATCAAAGGAGATTAATACATGATTCAAGTCGTAAAGCATGACGGAAGGGTTGAGCCCTTCAACAGTTCGAAAATCTTTTGGGCGGTTAAAGCCGCGGGAGCAGAGCAGGCTCTCGCCCGTAAAATAGAGGAGGACGTTGCCGATTCGTTTCGCCACGACACCACGGTTAACGTCGATGAAATTCATGACGCCGTCGAAGTTCAATTGATGCAAGCCGCTCCCGACATCGCTAAAAAATATATCCTGTACCGTCAACAACGTACGGATTATCGGGAGGCGGGCAGTCCCTTAAACAAAGAGATCGAGCGGCATTACAAAGAGATCAATCGAGATAACGCCAACGCAGCCAACGGCTCCGCCGCGTCGAAAATGTACTCCATCGCCGAGGCGGCTACCAAAAACTTCAACCTCTCAAAGATGCCGCGAGAGTTCGCCGACAATCACCGCAAGGGTAGGATTTACATTCACGACCTCGGTTATCGCAACATCACCTTCAATTGTTTCTTCAATCCAATCGGTAAGATGCTCAAATACGGATTTGATAACGGGGTCGGGTATATCCGTCGACCAAAACGGATCGGAAGCGCGCTCGCTCTCGTCGCCATTATCCTGCAGTCGAGCCAGAACAGTATGTTCGGCGGTCAAGGTATCCTTAACTTCGATTCCGACCTTGCCCCATACGTCGATGCCGAATACCGTTGGCAAAATAATAATCTCTGGGATGCGACAAATACCATAGTCGAGACTACCGATATCAATATCGATAACTTTGATAAGGTGGTGATGAGTTTAACCGAGGGAGCCGTTTATCAAGCCATGGAAGCATTCGTTTACAACTGTAATACCATGCGCAGCCGCAGCGGAAGTCAACCAACCTTCGCGTCCGTCAACTTCGGCACCGATACATCTTGGCGAGGGCGCTTGATTTCAAAATGCCTGCTCAAAGCCTTCATGGCGGGGCTCGGCAACGGCGAAAATCCCATATTCCCTAACCTCTGCTACCGTCTGCGCGACGGCGTCAATCTCAAAGAGGGCGATCCAAACTTCGATATCACCAAGCTCGCCATTGAATGTGTCGGCAAACGTATTCAACCGCGGTTTGTCTTCTGCGATTCCCCAGCCTACGCAGGGCTCGAGCTTGATCAGATCGGCACCATGGGTTGCAGGACGGCAATCCGAGCCAACGTCAACGGCGATCGCTCCCCCGAAGCCAGGGGTAATATAGCCTTCTCCACTATCAACCTTCCGTTCCTCGCGCTCGAAGTCGAACGCGATTTCCAAAAAAATAATTCGCTGAATAAGATTATGTCGTTCTTCTTCCGCTTGCGGGGCGCGCTCAAAGACGCCCGAGATGAATTGCTCGACCGTTATAATACCGTCAAGCAGTTGAAGAAACGCGATATCCCGTTCGTTTCCGATTGGTATCAAGGTTCCGAAGGACTAAATGAGAATGACACCATCGAGCCCATGATCAAAAACGGGACGCTCTCGATCGGATTTATCGGGCTCGCCGAGTGTCTTAAGGTGCTCGTCGGCAAACACCACGGCGAAGATCAGTACGCTCAAGAGTTGGGCTTGAAGATCGTCAAGATGATTCGAGAGTACACCGATGAGCAAACTCAAATCCATCAATTGAATTGGTCAACCTTCGCCTCCCCTTGCGAGTCGGCTTGTTATACTCTGTTGAAGGCGTGTCGAAAAGAGTTCGGTACCGTCGAGGGCGTCACCGATAAAGAGTATCTCACGAACAGTTTCCATCTGCCCGTGTCGTTCGAGTGCGACGCCAAAACCAAAATCGACACGGAGGCGCCTTATCATCTGTTGTGCAATGCGGGCGCCATTTTCTATCTCGAGACCGAACGCTCGCCCAAATTCAATCCCGAAGGCGTGTTGGCACTCCTTCAATACATCTCCCGCTCGGGCATCGTTTATGGCGGCGTCAATTGGAAACACGCCTTCTGCGACGATTGCCATTATGAGGGCGATTTCAGCGGCGCCTGTCCCAAGTGCGGGAGCAAAAACGTCAAGGAGACCGCCATCATCACCGGCTACCTTTCGGAAATGCACAGATTTAATGATGGCAAGTTGGCTGAACTGCAGGATCGTAAAGGACATCTCGGAGGGTGACGAATGAGAATTGCAGGGCGAAATCCGACATCACTCTTTGACGGCGTCGGAATTAATTATGTGCTGTTCGTTCAAGGGTGCGATCACCACTGCGACGGTTGCCATAATCCGAGCACGTGGGATTTTGAAGGCGGTTACGAGCTCCCCGTCGAGACTGTTCAAAACCATATACAAAGATATCTCCGCTTGATCACCGGCTTGACCGTCAGCGGAGGCGATCCCGTCTATCAGCTCGAAGAAACCGTGTTGCTCGCCGAATGGGCTAAGCGGAAGGGCTTAACCGTTACTCTCTACACGGGTTTTGAGCTCGACGCCGTCAATGAAAAATTAAAGCGTTTCGAGCTCGAGACCTGCCCCTTCGATTACATCGTCGACGGTTGTTATAAAGAGGAGTGTCGGTCAACAGATTGCGCCTTCCGCGGCAGTTCCAATCAGAGAGTGTGGCGACAAACACCGGAGGGCGTGTTCGAAGATGTGAGTAAAAAGCTCGATTGCTCC
>JAFUXN010000068.1 GCA_017477125.1 Selenomonadaceae bacterium | reverse complement strand
CTACGACATCGAGCGCGAGATCGATCGGCTTGAACGCTTCTTCGAGGAGTGATACTTTGATTTTGAATTACATCGGCGAACGTCCCGCCGTCGCCGCGCTCGACTCGACTGCCGTACTGCTGTTGATCGGAGACGCGGTTGAGGATCGCTCGTTCCGAAGGGCTGGGCATCGTTGTCATCGAAGCGCAAGCGGTCGGACTGCCGTGCGTGGTGTCGGAGGCGGTGCCGCGCGCAGTCGACATCGTTGAGGGACTGGTGTCGTTCCGATCAATCAGCTCCGTCGACGATTGGATCGGCGCAATCGATTCCGCGCGGACGATCGAACGTCGCGACACGCATGATCAGATCGCCGCCGCGGGCTACGACATCGAGCGCGAGATCGATCGGCTTGAACGCTTCTTCGAGGAGTGATACTTTGATTTTGAATTACATCGGCGAGCGCCCCGCCGTCGACAACAATGCCGGCAACAAGGCGCGGCGCGATATCGATCGCATTCTGGCTCGACGCGGTTATCATCTGCTCGAGAACATCATCGAGACGCGGTTCGGGTCGACGCTCGAGAAGATCAATTACGTCCTCAACGTCGACACTTGGAAGAAGATCGTTCGGCTGTGCAAAGTTGACGGGCTCGACGTGATTGCTCAATTCCCGGTCTACGGCAACAAACTCATGCGCGCGACGCTCAATGAGCTGTTCGATTGCAATCGGATGGTCTTCGTCATTCATGATCTCGACGCGTTGAGGAATTTCGCCGCTCAATCGGCGCGTGAGGAGATCGATCGGCTCAATCGGGCGCAACTGCTGATCGTCCACAATCGCAAGATGCGCGACAAACTCATCGAAAGCGGCGTGAAGACGCAGATGATCGAGCTGGGGCTTTTCGATTATCTGCTCGACGATGTGCCGCCCGCTCCTTCCATCGACGAGCGCAATCGGATCGTGTTCGCGGGCAATCTCGCCAAGAGCACCTTCCTTCGCTCGATCCATGAGATCGATGTCGAATGCAAACTGTTTGGAGCGGGCATCGACGAAAATATTTTGAGCGACAAGGTCAGCTACGGCGGCAGCTACTCGCCCGAAGAAATTCCGTTCAAGCTCGGCGGCGGCGTCGGGCTGATCTGGGACGGCGATTCGATCGATACATGCTCGGGCGCATTCGGCACCTATTTGAAACTCAACAATCCGCATAAGTTATCGCTGTACATAGCGGCGGGGTTGCCGGTGGTGACGTGGACGGAGGCGGCGATCGCCGATTTCATTGTCAAGCATGGGATCGGGTTTACGGTCGAGAGCTTGCGCGACTTGCCGACGGCGATCGGATCGATCACCGCTGACGAGTATCGAACGATGGTCGACAACTCCGCGCGGATTCGGAAGGAGATCGTCATCGGGCGATACACCGATCAAGCGCTCGATCAAGTTGAAGATATTCTTGGCGGCGGAGGCTGAATGATGAACTTCGATAACTTCATTGCTACACTCAAACAGAAATTTTTTATTGTGATCGCGCTCGTGATCGTTGCGTCGCTCGGTCTCGCCGTCGAAAAATATTTCACCGCCACGCCCTCAACGCACCTCTCCGGCGACGCCTACATCGAATGTCTCACGCGTCTCGACACCGATCGACCGTCGTACGCCGTGCCCGAGGACAATAAATTTTTTGTCGCCTCGCCCATGGAGTTCTACCGGTTCATCGACGCGCACCGTGATGCCTTCGATTATCAAAAGCTCAACGGCAATTGGAACGGGCTCAACGATGCCGCCAAGGTCGTTTGGTTGACGAAGCATCTGGAAATTGAAAGCTACGAGCAGAATGTTTATGTCTTCTCGCTCAACATCGAGGCGTCCGAAGCTCACGATTATGATTACGTCAAAGCCAACGCCGGTCGTTTTCTCGACGCCTATGTTGCGTTCGCTCAACGGGAGTGTTCGAAGGCGGGCATCGGGGAACTGGTCGTGATCGATCGCGTCGAACTCGTGCCCGAGAGTACCACCGTCACCCGTCGTCAACTCGTTTACAAGCATGCGATCATCGGCGCGGTGCTCGGCTTGATCGTCGGGCTGATCATTATCTTCGGCTTGAGCAAGAGGGCGGCGACCCATGGTTGATTTCTTCGTGCCGCTGCTCGCAACGCTGTTCGTGATCCTGTTGGCGACCGTGTTATATTTCAGATTCGACTTCATGCAACCGTCGATCATATTCGTCGGGACGTTGATGTTGAGCGTGGCGATGGCAATGACGCTCGCCGATAAGTGGTGCCTGACCGTCGGGCTCAAAACATTTTTGTGTCTGGCGCTGGCGTCGACGGCGTTTGTGATCGGAAATATTTTTGCCGACCGTTGCACTCGATCCGACGAGCCGATCTCCAATCCGACCGTCGAGATTCGGATCGGCAACTTGAAAATCATTTTGGCGCTGCTGATTATGGCAGTGCTTTTGTATTTCAACTTCCTCGAGAGTTATGAGATGTCGATCGAGCTCGGCAACAAGAAGGGGCTCGCCGAAATGATCCGCGTCAACCGTCAAGCGATCGAAGCTCAACTGGCGACGTTCAGTCGTTGGACGAGCTATCGAAGCATGCTGGCGCAGGCGATCACCTACACTTTCCTCTATGTCTTCGTCCGCAACGCCATCGAGCGGCGCGTGATCCGATTGCGATATCTGCTGCCGCTGCTCCTCTACATTCCGATGCTGATCCTCAACACGGGACGCATGGGGCTGCTGTGTTTGTTCGTCTACGTCGTGGTGATCGCGTCGATCATTCATCAACGTCGCCACCCGCGATCGATCGTCAAACGTTTGTCGACCGTGAAGGCGCTGGTCGGAGCGGCGATCGGATTTGCGGCGCTGTTCATGCTGATGGGCGTGTTCACCGGAAAGACGATCACCGCCGAGCGAACTCCGCTGATCATTCTCGCTCACTATGCCGGCTTATCGATCCCTGCGCTCGATGTTTTTCTCAACCGCGACCTCGTCGAGTCGACGCTGATCGGATCGCACACGTTGCATGGCATCTACCGCACGCTCGGGACGATCGGCTTTGATCTGCCGACCGTGCCGTTGTTCCTTCCGTTCGTCGCGTTCAACGGCATCGATACCAACGTCTATACCGCCGAGGCTCGATACATTCAAGATTACGGTTGGCTCGGCATGACGATGATCCTTTGGAGTTTCGGCGCGCTCTACTCGTTCGGCTATCGATACGTCCGCGATCGTTCGAGCGCTCTGCCGTTGATGTTCTACGGTTTCTGCTCGTATCCGCTGTTCTTGTCGTCGATCGATGAACGCGTGATGCTCGACCTGTTCAGCACGACGCCGATCTACATTTTGATCCTGTTGTGGTTGTGCGACAAAATTTTTCCGACGGCGGGCTCGCGATGATCAATCGGCTGACGCAAAACATCTTCTCACTGCTCACGCTCAAGGGCGTCGACTACGTTCTCAACTTTGTGATGCTGCCGTTCCTGTTGAGAATGTTGGGCGCGGATCGATTCGGCGCGATCGTCTTCATGCAGAGCGTAGTGCAATACATGGTCGTTGCGGTCGAGTACGGCTTCAACATGACGGCGCCGCGAGACATCGCTCGAGCCTCCGACGAGAGAGCGATCGCCAAAATTTTTTCGGACGTAATGGCGGCGAAGGTTTTGATCGCGGCAGGGCTGTTCGCATTGACACTCATCGCCCTCGTGTTGATGCCCTCGACGGTTGAGTTTGACGTGCTGTTGTTGATGGCGGTGCTGCCGACGGTGCTCGGCAACATTGCGTTCCCGATCTGGTTCTTCCAAGGCATTCAGCAGATGAAGTTCATCACCGTCAGCGTGACCGTCGCCCGACTGCTGATCCTGCTGTCGATGTTCGCGACCGTCCGCTCGCCCGACGACTATTTGATCGCCGCGCTCCTGCAATCGAGCATGACGATCGTGGCGGGGCTGTTGTCGTTCGGGATCATCGTCCGCAGTTATCGATATGTATTTGTTCGACCGACGTTCGAGGGAGTGATCGAAGCGTTGAGGGATGGCAAGCAGATATTCATCTCGACGGTGGCGATCAACCTGTACACGACGACGAATGTGGTGTTGCTCGGGCTGATGACCAATCCGACGGCGGTGGGCTACTTTGGAGCGGCGAACAAACTGATCGACAGCGTGAAGGGACTGATGGGCGCGTTCAGCAGTGCGGTGTATCCTCACGTCAGTGCGAAGGTCAGGGAGAGTCCGCGCGGAGCGATCGAGTTCATAAAAAAATTTGGGCGGTGGTACTCGGGCGCGTTCCTGGTTGTGTCGACGTTGATGTTTGTGTTGGCGCGACCGATCGTTGAGATATTGTTCGGCGCGGGCTACGAGCAGACGGTTGAGATATTGAGGCTGATGGCGTGGTTGCCGTTTGTGATCGCGTTGAGCAACGTATTCGGCATTCATTTCATGCTCAACTTCGGACTGCAGGACTTGTTCAGCAGAATATTGATTGCGGCGGCGGTGCTCGACTTCATGTTGGTGGTACCGCTGACGGTTGAGCTTGGCAATATCGGGGTGGCGCTCGTGATGTTGAGCGTTGAGATCTTCGTGACGGTAGTGATGGGCGTCTGCGTCAAAAGAAAACTGCAGTCGTTCAGAGAATAAAAAAGGGGCGCCCGCCTCGACATTCGGCGGCTCGCCCTCTCTGTGTTTGTACCTCGAACGTTCCTCGCGTTCATGAATTATGTTCGACGGAATGAAAGAAGGGCGTGCGCCACACGGACCAGGCGCCGCCCTTATCCTTCGCTCCCAAAATTTATCGTCGGCTTTGGAGAACAAAAAGGACGTTGAATAAAAAAGGCGGGCGCCCGCCTAGTCCTTCGGCGGCTCGCCCTCTCTGTGTTTGTATCTCGAACGTTCCTCGCGTTCATGAATTATGTTCGACGGAATGAAAGAAGGGCGTGCGCCACACGGACCAGGCGCCGCCCTTATCCTTCGCTCTAAAATTAT
>JAFUXN010000067.1 GCA_017477125.1 Selenomonadaceae bacterium | reverse complement strand
TAAACCATGTTTAAAAATCTTTTGGGGCACGGAGAAAAATTTTTTACGTCCCAAAGATTGATCGGGAGGTGTTGACCGCTGAAGAAAATTTTTTTGATCGCTTTGACCGCGTTGATGATCGGCTCGCTCGTCGTCGGCTACAATAATTCTCGCGCCGAAGTCCCTTCAGAGACCGTTGATCAGGTCGCCAACGGCGCCAAGGTTCTCGTCCTCAATTATCATCAGGTCGGCACGCGCTTCAACCCGTTGACCATGCCGATCGATCTCTTCGATGAGCAGATGGCTTATCTCGTCAACGCCGGCTACGTCTCGATCACTCCTCAGGAACTTTACGACGGCATTTGCGGCGTCGCCACCCTGCCGCCCAAGCCCGTCCTCATCACCTTCGACGACGGCTATATCGACAACTTTGATAATGCGTTTCCGATCCTGCTCAAGTACGGGCTCAAGGCGACGATCTTTGTGGTGCCGGGCTTCACCGATGTCAACGTCGGCTACCTCACTTGGAACCAACTGCGCGAGATGGAGGAGAACGGCATCACGATCCAATCGCACACTCTCAACCATCGAGCGCTCGAGGAGCTGCCCGATGACGAAATCCGCGCGGAACTGCTCAACTCCAAACTCATGCTTGAGGAAAATCTCGGGCATCCCGTAGAATTTTTGGCGTACCCGACCGGCACCTACAACCTCCACATCGCGAGCATCGCCCGGGACGTGGGATATAAGGCGGCGTTCACGATCAAATATGGCAATGTCGATCGCGGCAGCAATGTGTTTGCACTCGAGCGCGTTCCCATCTTTCAACAGTCGAACACGATGAAAGCGTTCTACGAGCGCATCGAGTATCGACAGAGCTTTGAATCGTTCGGTTGGATCAAACGATGACAATAAAAAACCGCCTCCAACGGGCGGTTGATTTTTTTACGGAAGAATGATCTCGACGTTGAGATTGGACGCCGCGCGGATTAGTTCGGGCTTGGGCTTCGAATCGGTGATCACTCCGTCGAAATCATCAACGTGCGCAAACGTGTAATTGCCGTCGGTGCTGAACTTTCGAGCCTCCGCCACGATGTATGCCCGCTTGCTCACGCTCGTCACGCGCGTCTTGTTGATCCCGTCCTCGATCTGATACGTCGACACCGCATTATCGTTGAGATCGATCCCCACCACGCCCAAGAATGACACGTCGGGCTTCAGACGACTGATCATTTCAGACGCCAGCCCGTCACAAAATCCGTCGCGACTTCGATTGAGCTTGCCGCCTATGAAAACCAGATCGACCTTCGCGCTCCTCGACAGGATCGTCAGCACGTCGATCATGTTCGTCACCACTTTGAAATCGCTGTCGGCTTTCGAGATCAGTTCAGCCAGCGCAATGTTGATCGTCGACACGTCAAGATAAATCATGTCGCCGGGCTTGATCAGTTTGAACGCCGTCGCCGCGATCTTGCGCTTCGCCTCCACGTCCACCGTCCGACGTTTGTTCGCCGCCATGACATGGAGCTTCTCGCGGATCGCCACCGCGCCCCCGTACGTCCGTTTCAATTTGCCGTCGAGCTCGAGCGCGCTTAAGTCCTTCCTGATCGAGTCCTCCGTCACACCAAACCGTTCGGCGAGCTCCTTGACGAGCACCTTCCCGTTGAGCGCCAGGAGTTCCAAAATTTGTTCCTGCCTCTCCTCCAAAAACATTTCTGCATCACCTCGATCAGTCGTTCAAAACAATTTACATCGCCGCGATTCGAGCCATCGCCTCAATCGTTTTGTCGCGCGCGCCGAACGACGTCAAGCGGAAATATCCTTCGCCGCACGGTCCGAAGCCCGCGCCAGGAGTACCCACCACGTTCGCCTCGCTCAACAGTCGATCAAAGAAATCCCAACTGCTCATGCCGTCGGGCGTCTTCAACCAAATGTAAGGCGCGTTCACTCCGCCGTAAGCGGTCAAGCCCGCCGTCGTCAAGCCGTCGCGAATGATTCGCGCGTTCTCCATGTAGTAGCCGACCAGTGCTTTGACCTGCGCTTGACCCTCGTCGGTATAGATCGCCTCGGCTCCGCGCTGAACGATGTACGCCGTGCCGTTGAATTTCGTCGTCTGTCGACGCAACCATAAATTTTTGAGCGGAACCCTTGAGCCGTCGGCAGCCGCGCCCGTCAATTGATTGGGGATCACCACGTAGCCGCAACGCGTGCCGGTGAAGCCCGCCGTCTTGCTGAACGAACGGAACTCGATCGCACAATCGCGAGCGCCTTCAATCTCGTAGATCGATTGAGGAACGTCGGGCTCGGTGATGTACGCGGCATAAGCGGAATCGTAGAGAATGATCGCGTCGTTGGCTCGAGCGTAGTTGATCCAATCCTTGAGCGCGTCCTTCGACAGAGTGGTGCCCGTCGGATTGTTGGGCGAGCACAGATAAATCAGATCGACGTGCTCATTGGGGATCGACGGCGAAAAATTATTGTCGGCGGTGCAGGGAAGGTAGATCACGCCCTCAAAATGCCCGTCGCTCATCAACGAGCCGGTGCGTCCCGCCATCACATTGGTGTCGAGGTAGACGGGATAGACGGGATCGGCGATGGCGATCTTACTGTCGAGCGAAAAGATCTCTTGGATATTGCCGCAATCGCATTTGGAACCGTCGCTGATAAAAATTTCGTCGGCATTGACGTCGAGCCCGCGGCGTTTATAATTATGAGCGGCGATCGCCTCTCGCAAAAAGTCGTAGCCCTGCTCGGGACCGTAGCCTCTGAACGTCTCGGCATGAGAAAGCTCGTCGGCGGCGCGCTTGATGGCGTCGACGGAGACTTGCGGCAGAGGTTGAGTGACGTCGCCGATGCCCAGACGAATGATGTTGGCGTCGGGGTGAGCGGCTTGGAAGGTTGAGACCCGACGAGCGATCTCGCTGAAGAGATAACTGCCGGGGAGCTTGCGATAATTGTCATTGATATGAGCCATGATATTCCTCCTCAGGTTTTCGCCGATTATATCACAAAAAGGAGTGTTGCCCATGAAAAAATTTTATCTCGACGTCTCATTATTGATTATGCTGTTGGCGACCATGAACTTTCATCTGCTGCCAAAAATTCTCCACGAGGTGATCGGGCTCGCCATGTTCGCGGCGGTCATCGTTCATTTTTATTGGAACCTGCGTTCGTTCAGATCGCTCGGCAAATTTTATCTCGCCGTCGATATCCTGCTCGCCGTCTCGATGCTGATCATCATCGGCACCGGCGTGATCATCTCTCATCATTTGTTCAAAGACGTCTTCGACATGGCTCTTCGACGCAACCTGACGATCCATCAACTGCACCACGCGATCCCGTACTTCATGATGATTTTGATCGGGCTCCACCTCGGGCGCAATTGGCTCGGCGTCAAACAACGGTTGAGCAAGTGGATCAAAGTTCCTCCGACCGTCGGCAACGCGCTGACGATCGTATTTTGCGGCGTCGGCTTGGGCGGCGTGTATTTGGATCAGCTCGTCGATCGTCTCATGATGAAACACATCTTCGGCACCGCCGCCACTCAACTGCCGCTCGGGCTCTACTTCATCATCTTGATCGGCATGCTCACGTTGTTCACCTCGCTCGGCGTTTTGATCGACCGCTCGATAAAAAAGTTTTGACGTCGGCGAAAAACGTGGTAGAATGATTCTATGCTTAAGAAATTGAAAATCATAACCTACGGTTGCCAGATGAATGTTGCTGACAGCCAACGCATGGCGGCTCGACTTGAAACGATCGGCTACGCACCGACGGACGAATTTGCCGACGCCGATCTGATCCTCATCAACACGTGCAGCGTCCGCGACTCGGCGGAGGAGAAAATTCTCGGCAAGATCGGTGAGCTCAAACAGTACAAGCGTCGAAAGCCGTCGCTGATCATCGGCGTGACGGGTTGCATGGCGCAGAAGGAAGGCGACGCTCTGATCGAACGCGCGCCGCATGTTGATTTTGTGTTGGGGACGGGACGACAGACGGAGTTGATCAAGATCGTTCGACTGCTCGAATCGTTTCATCGACACATCGTTGACGTCGAAGGCATGAGCGATCCGATTGTCGAGGAGCTTTACACTCCGCGCGGAACGCATTCGGCATTCATTCCGATCATGTACGGTTGCAATAATTTCTGCACCTATTGCATCGTGCCGCATGTGCGTGGTCGAGAGCGGTCGCGCCAACCGCAGGACATCATTCGAGAGGCGCGGGCGGCGGTCGACAACGGGACGGTCGAGATCACATTGCTCGGGCAGAACG
Organism: Selenomonadaceae bacterium; assembly: GCA_017477125.1. GTDB lineage: Bacteria > Bacillota > Negativicutes > Selenomonadales > Selenomonadaceae > Quinella. Next base: position 17,468 of record JAFUXN010000067.1, on the reverse strand, counting down.
TCAATTCGTATGCGCACGGCTTTCCTCAACTCTTGACGGAGATCAGTCGGCTCGACGGGCTCAAGCGGTTGAGATTCATGACGTCGCACCCGAAGGATTTATCCGACGAGCTGATTGAAGTGATGGCGAGTGAGCCGACGATCTGTGAGCACTTGCATCTGCCGGTACAGCACGGCAGCGATCGACTGCTTCAACGAATGAACCGCGGCTATACCGTTGAGCGGTATCGACGGCTGGTTGAGAAGTTGCGTGCGGCGATCCCCAACATCGCGTTGACGACCGATCTGATCGCGGGGTTCCCGGGCGAGACCGACGATGATGTTGATCGACTGCTCGAGTTCGTACGCGAGATCAGATTCGATGCGGCGTTTACGTTCATCTACTCGAAACGGAGCGGGACGCCGGCGGCGACGTTCGACGATCAGATCGACGATCGGATCAAACATGAGCGGCTCGAACGGTTGATGGCGGTGCAGAACAAGATCAGTCGGGAGATCAATGATCGGCTGGCGGGCTCGACGGTTGAGATTTTGGTTGAAGGCGCAAGCAAGTCTGACGAGAAGATTTTCAGCGGGCGGACGCGGACGAATAAGCCGGTGCTGTTTCGGCATGGCGACGAGCGGGCGGGCGATCTCATTCGAGTTCGGATCACGCAACCGCAGACGTGGCTGCTCAAAGCGGAGCGCGTCGAATGATTCAACGGCGCGCTATTTTTTTATTGCAAGAGGCGACTTAATGGCAGTAACACCGATGATGCAACAGTATTTCGAGGCGAAGAAGCAACACGAGGACGCGCTGTTGTTCTTCCAACTCGGAGACTTCTACGAAATGTTTTACGACGACGCAAAGGTCGGGGCGGCGGAGCTCGGGCTGACGCTCACTCAACGGAGCGGCGCACCAATGTGCGGCATGCCCCACGACGCCGGCGACACTTACATTGAAAGGCTCGTCGCCAAAGGTTACAAGGTGGCGGTGGTCGAGCAGATCAGCGACCCGAAGGAGAAGGGCTTGACCGATCGCGCGCTGATCAAAGTGGTCACGCCCGGGACGATCTTAACCGACGACACTCTGCACAACGCCGTCAACAATTACATCGCGCTGGTGCTCGAGGCGGGCAATGAGATCGCGTTGGCGGGCGCCGACATCTCGACGGGCGAATGCTTTTATGATCTGTATGCGGGCGCCGATCGGGATCAACAATTGTTCGATGAGCTTTATCGACTGTCGGCGTCCGAACTTCTCATCGTCGACGTCCCGACGTTCAAGAAGAAGCTCGATGAATTTCTCAAGCTCCGTCTGCAAAATTGCACGGTCACGCGATTGAAGGAGCTCGACGATAAAATTCTCGAGCGGTTGAGCGAGCACTTCGATGAGAAGTTCATACCCGTGTCGGAGCTGGCGGCGCGAGCGGTGGCGGCGTTGCTCGATTACCTTCACAAGACGGTGATGAAGGACCTCAAACATCTGTCGAAGTTGGCGCGGCTCGACGTGAGCGATCGATTGCAACTCGATTCGTCGGCGATGCGCAATCTCGAAATCACTCGCAACGTCCGCGACGGCTCCAAGCGCGATACACTCTTCGGCGTGCTCGACAAGACCAAGACGCCGATGGGCACGCGGCTGTTGAGGAAATGGATCGAAGCGCCGCTGATCGACATCAATGCGATCAACCGTCGGCTCGATTGCGTTGAAGAATTTTTTAAGAGCTACTCGCTGCGCAACGGCGTCCGCGATCTGCTCAAGGACGTGCGCGATATCGAGCGGCTGATCATGAAGGTTGAGATCGGCTCGGCTAATGCCGTCGACCTCACCGCGCTCAAGTTTTCGTTCCGCGTGCTGCCCAAACTCCGCGCGTCGCTCAACGAAGTTCATACCGATATTCTGTTGTCGTGTCGTGACGGGCTGGGCGATTACGACGAGCTTGCCGAGCTGATCAATCGAGCGATCATTGAGAACGCGGGGCACTCGATTCGCGACGGCGGGATCATCAGAGACGGTTTCGATGACGAGCTCGACGAGTACCGCCGGATTGCTCGCGACAGCAAGACGATGCTGGCGAAGTTCGAGGACGACGAGAAGCGCAAGACGGGCATCAAGGCGTTGAAGGTCGGCTATAATCGAGTGTTCGGATATTATATCGAGGTTCGCAACAGCGGCGCGTCGAAGGTGCCGACGAATTATATTCGCAAGCAGACGTTGACCAACGCCGAGCGATACATCACGCCGGAGCTTAGGGATTTCGAGACGAAAATTCTCGGCGCGCAGGAGAAGAGCATCGCGATCGAGTATGCGCTGTTCGTCGGGATCAGAGACAAGATCAAGGCGCGGCTCGACGACATTCAAAAATCCGCGCGGAGGATCGCCTTCATAGACGTGGCGGCGTCGCTGGCAGAGGCGGCGGCGGGCAACAATTACATTCGCCCCGAACTTCGCTCGAACGGTCGGATCGAGATCAAGGACGGACGTCACCCGCTGGTCGAAAGGATTTTGCGCGGCGGACTGTTTGTCCCCAACGATACTCGCCTCGATCACAACGCTTGCGAGCTGATGATCATCACCGGTCCGAACATGGCGGGCAAGTCGACTTACATGCGGCAGGTGGCGTTGATCACTTTGATGGCGCAGATGGGCAGCTTCGTCCCCGCGCGCGAGGCGGCGATCTCTCCCGTCGACAAGATTTTTACTCGGATAGGAGCGAGCGACGATCTGGTGAGCGGGCAATCGACGTTCATGGTCGAGATGAATGAGGTCGCGCAAATTTTGAAGTACGCGACCGAAAACAGTTTGATCATACTCGACGAGGTGGGGCGCGGCACTTCGACGTTCGACGGCATGAGCATCGCGCGTTCGGTGATCGAGTACATTGAGAAGAAAATCCATGCCAAGACGCTGTTCGCGACGCACTACCACGAGCTCACGACGCTCGCCGACTCCGCCGCGTTGATCAAGAATTATTGCGTGGCGGTCAAGGAGCGCGGCAACGAAATCATCTTCCTTCGACGGATCAAAGCAGGCGGCGCCGATAAATCGTACGGCATTCAAGTGGCGCGGCTGGCGGGACTGCCCCAAGCGGTGATGAAACGAGCGGCGATCATTTTATCGGAGCTCGAACAGAACGTTGAGCATCACGTGACGCCGTCGACGCCGAGCAAACCGTCGGCGCCCGCGCCTTCGACCGAATCATCGTCGCTGTTCGCGTCCGAGCTTGCCGACGAACTGTTAAAACTCGACGTGACGACGCTGACGCCCATCGAAGCGATGAACATCTTATATCGATTGCAGGACAAAGCGCGCAAACAATCGGGAGCGAATTAGGGGGCGAGATTTTGAGCGTTAAAGTGCTTGACGTGAACACGATCAATAAGATTGCGGCGGGCGAGGTGGTAGAGCGTCCGGCGTCGGTGGTCAAGGAGCTCGTCGAGAACGCCATCGATGCGAAGGCGAGCCGCATTGAGGTCGAGATTCTCAACGGCGGCAAGAGTTATATCAAGGTGACCGACAACGGCATCGGGATGTCTCGCGACGACGCCAGCTTGGCGATCCGATCGCATGCGACGAGCAAGATCACGTCGATAAATGATCTGATCAACGTCGCGACGCTCGGGTTCAGAGGAGAGGCGTTGCCGACGATCGCCTCGGTGTCGAAGTTCTCATTGTGGACGCGACAGAAGGGCGATGAGCTTGGCACGTTACTTCGCTTGACGGGCGGACGCGATCAATTGATCGAGGCGCAAGGTTGCGCGTTGGGCACGACGATCCTGGTCGAGGATTTATTCTTCAACACGCCCGCGCGGAAAAAATTTTTGAAGCAGAACTCGACGGAGGGCAACAAGATCAGCGAATACCTGACGAAGTTGGCGTTGTCGCGCCCGTCGATCTCGTTCAAGCTGTTGAGCGGCAACAAGATGATCCTCAACACGCCGGGCAGCGGCAGCCTGCTCGAGTGCTTTGAAAGCATTTACGGGCGCGAGATGTCGTCGTCGATGTTGGAGATCGATTTCCAAGATCGATTCGATCAAAATTTTAGGATCAGCGGCTTGGTGAGCACGCCCAACATCGTTCGGAGTTATCGGTCGTGCCAGACGTTCATCGTTAACGGGCGCGTGATAGGCAGTCGAGCGATCTCAAAGGCGGTCGACGAGGCATATCATTCGCTGGTGCCGAAGGGCAATTATCCGATGGTGGTGCTGGTGATTGATGTGGAGCCGTCGACGGTGGACATCAACGTGCACCCGCAGAAGGCGGAGGTGCGATTCGAAGACGACAGCACGATTTATCGCTCGGTGCATCGCTCGGTGAAGCAAGCGGTTGAGAGCGGGCGGTTCGCGGGGCGAGAGGAGGAACCGCCGACGGAAATCATCTCGTCAGTGTTGCCGCCGATCGTTGAGGAGGAAACGCCGTCGGTCGTTGATCAGATTGAGGAGCCTTCGACGGTTGACGATCAGATGATTGACGAGCAGACGGTTGAGGAAAAAATTGTTGAGCCTGAACCGCTCGTTGATGATCAGACGATTGAGGAGCCGACGGTTGATGATCAGACGGTTGATTCGAAGGAAGATCAGACGGTCGAGCCGCCTATCGAGCAGGGTCAGACGGATTTGATGTTCGAAGAGCGGATGCCGCCGAAGAAGATGACGCCGATCGGGCAGGTGGCGCTGTGCTACATCGTGGCGAAGGACGATAATACGTTGTACTTGATCGATCAGCATGCGGCGCACGAGCGGATTATATTTGATCGGCTGTCGGGCTCGACGGACGGAGTGCCGGCTCAACAATTGCTGACGCCTCAACCGATCGACTTCGACGAGCGCGAGACGCAGATGATCGCCAACAATCTTGATCTGTTCAGGCAATTGGGTTTCACGCTCGAGCGTGGGTCTGATGGGCGGTACAGTTTGATCGAGGTGCCGGTTGACGTGCAGAGTTCGGATTCGGAGGGTGTGTTGCGGGAAATTTTGTCGAGCCTGCCGACGATCGATGATTCGTTTGGCGACGATGCTCAACAGCGCAAAGTGCTGGCGAAAAACATTCGGGAGGCGTGCCTGGCGACGACGGCGTGTCGAGCGGCGATCAAAGCGGGGCAGGAGCTCAACGTTCGGCACATGCAGACGTTGTTGAATGAGCTGGCGAAGACGAAATACCCGTACACGTGTCCGCATGGGCGTCCGACGATCATCGAGTTCGACAGTGACAAGTTGGCGACGATGTTCAAACGCAAGGGCTTCTAGAGGAAATTTGTTGATTCGACGTCAGTCTGTCTGCGACGATATTATTTTTTTGCGCCCGATGATGTGATCGGCGCCGTCGCTCGGGCATGAAAGAATGGGCGTCGTCGCCTGCTCGCGGGGCGACCGCCGCCCTCATTCACACGTCGATCCCCATAAAATTTTTTCGCCCCGTCCTGTTCTCGCCGCCGACCAACGAACGGGAGCGAGCCGCCCCCTTCGAGAGGCGGTCACTCCATCTTTCACCGTCACCCCCATAAAAAAGGCGTCGCCGCCGATTTGCGGGGCGGACGACGCCATTTCCTTCTGTCGCCTCATAAAATTTTTAACCCCGTCATGTTCTCGTTGCCGACCAACGAACGGGAGCGAGCCGCCCCATCGGGAGGCGGGCGCTCCATCTTCACCCGTCGCCCCCATAAAATTTTTTTCGTCCGTCATGTTCTCGTCGTCAACAAAGGAAGGGAGCGAGCCGCCCCCTTGGGAGGCGGGCGCTCCACCCCTTCGACCGTTGCCCCCATAAAAAAGGCGTCGCCGCCGATTCGCGTGGCGGACGCCGCCATTTCCTTCTGTCGCCCTATAAAATTTTTTACCCTGTCATGTTCTCGCCGCCAACAGAGGAAGGGAGCGCGCCGCCCCATCGGGAGGCGGTCGCTCCATCTTTCACCGTCACCCCTATAAAAAAGGCGTCGCCGCCGATTTGCGGGGTGGACGCCGCCATTTCCTTCTGTCGCCCCATAAAATTTTTTAACCCCGTCATGTTCTCGTCGACGACCAATGAAAAGGAGCGAGCCGCCCTCTTGGTAGGCGGGCGCTCCATCTTTCACCGTTGCCCCCATAAAAAAGGCGTCGCCGCCTATTCGCGGGGCGGACGACGCCATTTCCTACTGTCGACCTATAAAATTTTTTACCCTGTCATGTCACCATCGCCCCCATAAATTTTTTTGCCCCGTCATGTTCTCGCCGCCGACCAACGAACGGGAGCGAGCCGCCCCCTTGGTAGGCGGTCGCTCCTAACTTTCACCGTCGCCCCTATAAAAAAGGCGTCGCCGCCTATTCGCGGGGCGGACGCCGCCATTTCCACAGCTCAAAAAATTTTTTTGCCCCATAATGTTCTCGCCGCCGACTAATGAACAGGAGCGAGCCGCCCCCGTGGTAGGCGGGCGCTCCATCTATTTACCCGTTGCCCCCAACATGAACCGTCAGGAGGTTGATGCGATCATAAACTGCGAACTATGCCCCCGACGTTGCGGCGTCGACCGCTCGAGCCGCCGCGGCTTCTGTCAAGCACCCGCCACCGTCAAACTTGCACTCGTCAGCCTGCACCAATGGGAAGAACCATGCCTGGTCGGTGAGCGCGGAGCCGGCACAATTTTTTTCTCCCACTGCACCATGCGTTGCGTCTTCTGCCAGAACCACGAGATCAGCTCAAACGGTTTCGGCATCGAAGTTTCCGTTGAACGCCTTGCTCAAATTTTTATCGAGCAACAATCGAGAGGCGCCGCCAACATCGAGCTCGTCACCCCAACCCACTACACCGATCCTATCATCGACGCCTTGACGCTCGCCAAGTCCCGCGGTCTCACTCTCCCCGTCGTTTGGAACTCCAACGGCTACGAACTCACTTCGACGCTCGATCGTCTCAACGGGCTCGTCGACATCTACTTGCCCGATCTCAAATACTTCGACGATCGGATCGCCGTTGAGTACTCGAGCGCCCCGCACTACTTCGACCACGCCTCTCAAGCAATCCGCACCATGTTCGCTCAAGTCGGTCGTCCGATATTCAACGGCGAGTTGATGACTCGCGGCGTGATCGTCCGTCACCTCGTGCTCCCCAACCACCGTCGCGACAGCATGGCGATCCTCGATTGGCTCTATCAAACTTTCGGCGACGACATCTACATCAGCCTGATGAGCCAGTACACTCCCATGTTCCGCGCGGAGTCCTACAAAAATCTCAACCGTCGGCTGACGACATTCGAATACCAATCGGTTGTCGATCACGCGCTCGAGCTCGGCATCAAGAATTGTTTCGTTCAGACCGGCGGCGCCTCCTCGACCGACTTCGTCCCGAACTTCGACGGCAGTTTCATAATTTAATCAAGTTGACATGGTGCAATCGAAGGTATATCATTCGAACGCGAAATTTTTTATATGGAAGGAGACGCGCAGATGGAGACAGTCAATGAGCCGCTCGAAACAAAGGCAGAGCTGTTCTCTCTCAAAACTATTTCGATAGCCGCGACGTCGGCGGTGGTGATAGCCGGAGCCGCCGCGTTGTCGATCTCGAACTCGATCGCCGACAGTGATCAAATCGTCAAGGGCGTTCGAGCCGAGGGTCGAGACATTTCAGGCATGACGACCGCCGCCGCCGAACAATATTTGCAATCGGTCGGCGCCGCCAAGACCAAGCCGCTCAATTTTACCTACGGAGATCAGACCTTCACCGTCACTCCCGACGAGATAAATTTCAAGCCCAACGTCGACGACGCCATGCGCCTCGCTTACAGTTTCGGTCGCGGCGGCGATTGGACGCATAACATTCAAAGCCAGATTCGTTGCGCGCTCAACGGTCGCAACGTTACATTGAGCGGCAGTTACGACGCCGCGCTTCTCAACGAAAAGCTCAACGGCATCGCCGCTCAGATCAATCGTCAGCCGTCGAACGCCTACTGCTACTTCAATGCCGACGGTTCGATCGCGAAGGTCAACGGCGTAATCGGCTATCGTCTCGACACGGAGAAGATCGCCGAGTCGTTGAAAACTCCGCTCGAGAGTCTCAACGTCCCCGACAGCATTGCGCTCGAGCCCGAAGAGATTCTGCCGTTCGTGACGACCGAGGACGTGGCGGCGATCGATTCGGTGATCGGTCAATACACCACATCATATTATCCCGGCGCGCGCGGCGACAACATTGCCATCGCGGCTTGGGCGCTCAACGACAAGATCATCAAGCCGGGTTGGGAGTTCTCTTTCAACGATACGGTTGGCGAACGGACGTACGCGGCGGGCTACCAGACGGCGGGCGTTATCATCAACGGTCGCCCCGAGCAGGACGTTGGCGGCGGCGTGTGTCAAGTGAGCTCGACGTTATACAACGCGGTTCTACTGGCGGGCTTGACGCCGACGGTTCGGACGGCGCACTTCTTCCCATCAACGTACGTTGCGCCGGGTCGAGACGCCACCGTTGCCGACGGTCAGATCGATTTCAAATTCCGAAACGATCTCCCGCACAGCGTCTATCTGTTGACGAGCGCTTGGGGCTCGGCGGTGACCGTCTACGTATTGGGCACAAAAGCCGATCTCAACGGCGCGCAGATCGCTCTCGAAAGCGATGGCTCGTCGATGACGCCTTCGGTCTACCGCGTTTATTATCGCGACGGTCAAGTCATTAAAGAGGAGTTCCTTCATACCGACTCCTACAGCGATCCGGTGACCGACTGATGAAATGGATCAACCATCAAATATTGACGGGCTTCATCGTGTACGCCGCCACCGACAACGCGCTGTCCGTCGCCTCGTCGATCTTCGGCGCGGTCATTCCCGATCGAGTAGAGGGCTCGCCTCCGAAGGACAACGCGGGATATTGGGCGTGGCGTCGTCGGCATCGAACGTGGTCGCATTACCCCGTGATCTATCTTGCGCTGATCGGATTGAGTTTATTCGCGAAGGACTACTGCCAATCGTTGAACGCGAGCTACCTCCCGACGTTGCTCACCTTGCTCGACGTATTCATGTTCGCAATGATCGGAGCGCTGTTGCACATCGTCGAGGACGGCATCTGCGGCAAGGTTCCGATCTTTACTCCGCACTCGAAACACGGGCTGAAACTGTTCACCGTCGGCTCGTGGAAGGAGTACTTCTTCTCTGCAATCATAATTTTAATCTGCCTCGCCTCGAGGCTTGACAATCTCGACGAGATCATCAACATCATCTCGACCAACGTGACCAATCGTTGACAAACATGCTCTAAAATCCTACAATAGCATTGAAGTTTTATCGCTTGCAAGGAGTAGGTTTGACATAGATGGATGACTATACTTGGAGAAAACGATTAGAAGCAAGACGAAAGCGGCGGAAGCGTGAGCGCCTTTTCGCCGTATTTCTTTTTGCGTCGATGTTCGGCGTACTGATCTGGTATTTCCTGGTCTACACCAAGACGCCGGGTTACGCGATGGAAACGGCATATGAAGCGTTGCTCGAAGACGACATCAAAACGTTCGAAAGGCATGTGGATCTGCCGTCGATCACGGCGCGGGCGTACGACGATCTCACGCTCGATCTGTTCAAGTATGACAAGCAGTTGAGCGAGCATGAGCGGTCGCTGTTCGAGAATTTTTATGTGCTGATCCGTCCGCAGATATCGCAGGGCGCGGTCGATGTGATCGAGTATCGGCTCAACAACGGCGAATGGATATTGCCCGGCGGGATTTTGACGGGGCGGCAATTGGGGATCGACTTTGATCTTCTGCTCGAGAGGAGTTTGATCAGGCACACGACGATCAAAGGGCTCGGCAAAGTTGAGTACGTCGGCGACAAGGCGCGGGCGCAATTGGAAGTGGTAGAGGATTACACCGGCATGCCGTTCACGCTTGAGCTGTCATTGGAGCTGATGACGGACTCGAGCAGGACGTTCGGAGGCGGCGAGATTGAGCTGTTCGATCATAAATGGACGGTGGGCAGTCTCAATTTCAATTTTGACATGAGCCATTGGAAGGTGACGGGCATCGAGAATTATCGAGATTATCTTGATGTGGTGTCGCCGATCCTCAAACAGGAGCTGGCGGATTACATAGACGCGACGTCGGAGATAGTGGATCGGTACAACGGGACGTTCAGATATCAGCAAGATGTGTTCGTGTACATGCAACAGACGCGCGACGGCGTGATGACGTCGGAGCAGAGGGAGAATGTGGCGGCGTACATTGAAGGGACGATCATCCCGTCGATCCAAGCGCGACAGAATGAATTGGAGCAGATCAGCGTGCCGAACGGTGCGTTGTACTTGGCGGACTTGAGGCGGCAATCGGCGGTGATCACGACGCGGGCGTGGGAGAGTTACATTCAAGGTCTGAGGGAAGATTCGTCGGCGGCGTTCGACACGGCGGAGAGCCTTCTCAAACAGGAGCTGGCGGTTGATCAGCGCGTCGAGGAGATCATACACAACAGCGCGGTGAGCCGTGAGCGTCCCGATATCCCGTAAGCATTTTATCGAGCGAAAAAATTTATGTGGTGGTGAGTAGCGATGATTGAGAGGCTGCGAAGGAGCCTTCCTCCGGAGCTGGTCAATCTGATCGACAGCGAATTGGTTGAGCTCAGAGAGCATCGCCGACGTGTGGGCTTTCTGTTGACGGCATTGTTCGCATGCCTGCTCATCTTGGCGCTCGACAATGAAGAAGCTCCTCCGCCCGTTGCTCAATCGATTGAGGACGAGCCCGCCACTGCTCCCGTTGAGCCCGTCGAACGGATCGATCGTCGAACAGAGATCATCGGGTTGGCGCGCGCGTCGGAAGATGTTGAGCTCATCAATCCGTTCGCGGTCGACCTGCCCAAGCCGCCGCCCGAACCTTTGATCGTACCGATCACCGCGCCGCCGCCTCCGCCGCGGTTGAGCGTGCCGCCTTCGACGGTTGAGAGTAAATCGTTTGAGCCGCCCGAACCTCCGTTGAGAGTGATGTTGACGCTCAAGGGTACGGCGATCAGCGACGACAAAAAGTTGGCGGTGGTGCGTCGCGAGGTGGTGACGAGCAATAATAAATCCGACGATCAGCCTGACGATCGATCGAACAGCCAACCGGAGAACCGACTGTTGAAGATTGGAGAGGCGATCGACGGGCGCAAGGTCGTGGACATCGGCAAGGATTATGTTGCGTTCGAAGATGGTGAGCGGCTTGAGTTGCCGAGGTTTTCAAACGATGATTAGGCGAGTGCTGGCGTTGATGGTGCTGTCGATTATGATCAGCTCCGCGCGGGTGAGTGCGATGAGTCTGAACGTGCAGGAGGGTGATCTGCATTCGACGGTGATGATGATAGCGTCGATGGGCGGGCTCAACGTGGCGGTTGATGACTCGGTGAAGGGCATGATAACGATCGTGCTCGACGACGTTGAACCAATTGAGGCGTTGAAAGTTGTTGCGCGTACCAAGAATTTGGTGCTGACCGAGGAGAATAATATTTTCCTTTTGACTGCCGATCGAGCGAATAATTCTTTGAGAAACTCATACACTATGATGATAAGGTATGGAGATGCCGAGTCCATTCGCAGCTATATCGCGTTGGCTCTTGATTTAGATGAGGAAGATCGAGATAAACAACGAGGGCGGTCTAGACTGAAGAGCAAGAGCGTGACCAGCTTGCGCAGTAAAACTGAAGATGTATCTACTCAGGAGTACGAATATGACTATAAGGAACAGGATGATGCCGATAAGAAACTACAGCGGGTGATGGTGGACAAGGATACAAACGCGATCATTTTGTATGGGACGCAGCTTGAGTTTGAGCGGGCTTTGAAAATACTATCGAAGCTCGACGTACCGTTGAAGCAGGTGTCGCTGGAGGCGAAGATCGTAGCGATCAACAAGGCGGCGACGAAAGACCTTGGCATCGAATGGGTGTGGTCGTCGCTCCCTCGATATGCCGAATACAATCCGAGTGAGACTACGTCGGTGAACAACACGACGACGGTGACGGAAAGCTACTACACTCGAGAGCAGAACGAATCGACAGGGTACGGCGTCCTTCAGTTTGGTCGGGTGCCGAATGCATATGTACCTTATGAGTGGTATTTTGGAGCGCGGCTCAACGCGTTGATCACCGACGGGAAGGCGAAGATGCTGTCGAAGCCGAACATCACGACGGTGCAGGGGCATGAGGCGACGATCAATGTCGGGAGCAGCGTGCCGGTGCCTACGACCTCGACGACAAACTCAACGGTGACGACGTCATACGAGTACAGGGACGCGGGGATCATCTTGCGGGTGTTGCCTCGGGTGAATGCCGACGGGTCGATCACGGCGACGATACACACGGAGGTGAGCACTCCTCAATATGTGGCTGACCTGAAGGCTTATCAATTCACGACTCGATCGGCGGACACGACGGTGACGATGCAAGACGGCGAGCCGATCGTGATTGGGGGATTGATCGGTAAGGACGAGGAGCGTTCGGTTCGGAAGATACCATTCCTTGGAGACTTGCCGATCCTCGGGGCGCTGTTCAAGAGTGTGCATCGAAACAAGACGGACTCGGAGCTGGTGATCTTCTTGTCGGCGCATGTGCTTGAGCGTTGAGCAAAAAAATCTTGCCAACGGTCGGCGCATGTGCTATCATTCAACCGTAGATTTGAATGCTTTTGCATTGTCTATATACAAACTGCCTTACCTGAAGCATGGTACCGAAAAAAAAGAACCCCCGTCGGAGGTTGCTAGCTCTCCTTCGGGGGTTTTCGGTATCATCGACACCGATGCGGGTTCGTCACTCATCCGAAGATAAGCGTCACGACGTAATCGACCGCTTTGCAAATGTAGTACCCGACTACACTCGCGCCGACCGCCTCTGCAAACTGCCTCACTTTCGGCATGGTTTTCACCTCCCTTCAGTGATCTCACCGAAAGGTGGCACCTGCATTATACCGTATCGCTTCCTCGAACGCAATTCAAAAACTGCTTGCCAACGGTCGGCGCGTGTGCTATCATTCAACCGTAGATTTGAATGCTTTGCATCGTCTATAATGAATCGCTTAGCTTAAGGCATGGTAACGAAAAGAATACCCCCGTTGGAGGATGCGAGCTCTCCTTCGGGGGCTTTTCGGTGTTTATAGCACCGATTGTGGGGCTGATGACTAATCGAAGATCAGTCTCATGACGTAGTCGACGAGCTTGCAAGCATAGTACCCAACCATACTCGCGCCGACCGCCTCTGCGAATCGCCGCACTTTCGGCATGGTTCTCACCTCCCTTCAGTGATCTCACCGAAAGGTGGCTTGCCACATTATACCGTGCCGAACCGTCGAACGCAAACTAAAAGCCCCAACCGTTGAGGTCGGGGCTCTTTTTCATGTCGTCGATTGATATTCCGATTGATCAATCCTATCGTCGAGACGATCAGTCTTGAGGTGCAGGCTTGCGAATGATGCCCAAGATCGCTGCGCCTACCACCGCGCCTACCAGAATCGCTACCAGGTACATCAACGGATTGGTGATCGTCGGGACAACGAAGATGCCGCCGTGCGGAGCCATCAACTCGCAGTCGAACGCCGCAACCAACGCACCCGTGATTGCAGAACCGATCGCGCAGGACGGAAGCACATGGATCGGGTCGGACGCCGCAAACGGGATCGCGCCCTCAGTGATGAACGAGAAGCCCATGACGATGTTCGTCGGAGCAGTCTTGCGCTCGTTCGCAGTGAACTTGTTCTTGAAGAGCATGCAAGAGATCGCAATCGCAAGAGGAGGAACCATGCCGCCCGCCATGACCGATGCGATGACGTGATAGTTGCCTTGCGTCAGCAGACCGATGCCCGTGACGTATGCCGCTTTGTTGATGGGACCGCCCATATCGATCGCCATCATGCCGCCGACGATCGCGCCCATGAACAGTTTAGCCGACGGATCCATGTTGCTGAGAGTGTCGACCAGCCAGCTGTTGACGCCCGCAATCGGAGGTCCGATGACCAGCGTGCAGACGAATCCAATGAAGAAGATACCGAGCAACGGATAAAGCAGGATCGGACGAATGCCGGCGAGCGAGTCGGGAAGAACGTCGAGAGCTTTCGCGAGCCATTTAACAAAGAATCCTGCGAGGAATCCTGCAAGCAACGCGCCCAAGAAGCCGGAGCCGTTGGCAACGGACAATGCGCCGCCAACCGTGCCTGCCGCCAAGCCCGGGCGATCGGCTATCGACATTGAGATGAATCCTGCGAGGATCGGGAGCATGAATCCGAACGACGCGCCGCCGACATCTTTGAAGAATGCCGCGACCGGAGTTATCGAACCGAAATTGCTGCGCTCTTCCGGAGGCAACGCGGTCAAGTCGACCATCATGCCGTCGATGAGGAACGCCAGCGCGATCAAAATACCGCCGCCAACGACGAACGGCAACATATGCGAGACGCCGTTCATCAAATGCTTGTAAGCCTGGCGCCCGATGCTCTCGTTCTCCATCGATGCCGCACCGCCGCCGTCGTCGGCCCCCGCCGCCGCATGATAGATCGGAGCCGAGCCGCCCAACGCACGGTCGAGCAGTTCATCAGCTTTGTTGATACCGTCGGCAACCTTGGTAATGACCACGCGCTTGCCGTCGAATCGAGCCATCGCGACGTTCTTATCAGCCGCCACGATGATGCCGTCGGCTTTCGCAATTTCGTCGGCGGTCAACACGTTCTTCGCGCCGCCCGAGCCGTTGGTCTCAACCTTGATCGAGATGCCGCGCTTCTTGGCATGCTGCTCGAGGCTCTCCGCCGCCATAAACGTGTGCGCGATACCCGTCGGGCACGCGGTAACGGCAAGAACTTGAATGTGATCGGCAGTAACGACAGGAGCATTGGGGTCTTCGGGCGCTTGGAATTTGCCATCCTCTTTGTCGTCGATGAGCTTGAGGAACTCTTCCTTGGTCGTCGCTTTGATCAACGCCTCTTTAAAAGCGTCGTCCATGATCATCGTCGCCAACTTCGACAAGATCATCAGATGCTCGTCGTTGCCGCCGTCGGGAGCCGCGATCAGGAAGAACAGACGCGCGGGATTGCCGTCCATCGATTGAAAGTCAATGCCCTGCGGAACCGTCATCGACGCCAGACCTGCCGCCGCCACGCCCGCAGACTTCGCATGAGGAGTAGCAATGCCGTCGCCGAGACCGGTGGTGCCGGACGCCTCGCGCTTGAGGACGTCGGCGAGATATTGTTTCTTGTCCTTGAGATTGCCGCCCTTCTCCATCAGGTCAACGAGATGCGCAATTGCGTCCTCCTTGTCCTTGGGGTGGGCACCGAGCTCAATGCTCGCGTTCTTGAGTAATTCAGTTACTCGCATGGGATTTGTTCATCTCCTTCAACGGTGAGCGGCAAGCACCATTTCACTCGCCGCCCGCCAAAAATCTCATGAGAAGATACTCTTGATCGTCCGATAAAGTTTTTCGCCGATCGTCGCGTCGTCGCCCGTCGACTGGTAGATCGGTATCTGCCCGCTCATCACGCGCTCAAACAATTGATCGGGCTTGCGAATGCCCGTGCCGACCGACGTTTGGATCACGCGCTTGCCATGGAATCGGTGCATCGGAACCCGCGCGCTCGCCGCCACGATGATCGCATCAGCCGCCTCTATGTCCGCCGCCGACAGCTCCTCATACACGCCGCCCGCTCCTCGCGTCTCGACGTGGATCGCCACACCGCGTTTCGCCGCGCATTGCTTCAACGCCTCCGCCGCCATGAACGACGATGAGATGCTCGTCGGACACGCCGTCACCGCCAATATCTTGACGTTCGATGATGCCTTCGTCGATGCTTCCGATTTCTCTCGAGCTTCTTCCTTCTCGTCGATCAGCCTCAAAAATTCTTCGACCGATTTCGCTCCGATCAACGCCTCTTTGAACTCGGGATCCATCAACAGCACTGCCAACTTGCCCATCTCGGTCATCGACTTGTCGTCCGCCTTCTCGGGCGCCGCGAATAGGAATAACAACCGCGCGGGACGCTTATCGATCGAATTGAAATCGACGCCCGCCGGTACCGTTATCGCACTGATCGCCGGCTTCTTCACGCTCGAGTTCTGAGCATGAGGCGTGGCAAGCCCGTCGCTGAGACCCGTCGAGCCTTCAGCCTCTCGACGTATGACGTCCTTGCGAACCGCCGCCTTGTTTTTGATCACGCCGCCCGTCGCCATCAGATCAATCAGCATGTCGATGGCTTCTTCCTTCGTCGAAGGGTGCACGTTGAGCGCGACCGCCGCCTTGGGGATAAACTTCGTGATTTTCATGTTCGATCACTCTTTTCGATGATCAATGGATCAAAATCAGCTGATCTGTTTGAGCAGAGCCTCGACCTCGGGACGCGTCGCAAGGTTCTCGGAGAACGCCGACGCCGATCCCGTACACAGACCAAACTTGAATGCCTTCTCGTAATCGCCATTGGACTCTTGATATCCCGTCAAGAAGCCCGCGACCATCGAATCGCCCGCGCCCACGCTGTTGACCAGTTTGCCTTTCGGCGCAGGAGACTTGAACCATTTGTCGCTACCTTCGGGAACGAAGATCGCGCCGTCGCCTGCCATCGAGATCAGCACGTTGCGCGCACCTTGAGCCTGCAACTTCTTGGCGTACTCGACGATCTCCTCGTCGCTCTTGAGCACCACGCCAAACATGTCGCCGAGCTCATGGTTGTTCGGTTTGATCAGCCAAGGATGATACTTCAACACTTTAAGGAGCAAGCCCTTCTCAGCGTCGACCACGATGCGAATGCCTTTGCCGTCGAGACGCGCCATGATCTGCTCGTACATGGTATCGGGCAACGTGTTCGGGATCGAGCCCGCCAGCACCAGCGTGTCACCTTCGACGAGCTTATCAAGCTGTTGGAAGAGCTCCTCGCGCTTCGCCTCACTGATCTTCGGACCTTGACCGTTGATCTCGGTCTCGACATCAGCTTTGACCTTGACGTTGATGCGAGTGAAGCCTTCGGGCAACTGAACGAAGTCGCTGTGGACGCCCGCCTCAAGCAGTTGGCGCTTGATCTCCTCGCCGGTGAAGCCCGCAACAAATCCGAGAGCGGTACTCTCGATGCCCATGTTGCCGAGCACGATCGACACATTGACGCCCTTGCCGCCGCCGAGAACATTCTCGTAATTGACGCGGTTGATCGCGCCGGCGGTGAACTTGTCGAGACGCACGATGTAATCGATCGCGGGGTTGAAAGTAACTGTGTAAATCAAAACCAATTCCCCCTAACGAACAACGAAAAAAATAATTGCGATGGTCGAGCCTAAACTCAACCTTGAATATAATACAACAAAGCCCATTATCACGTCAAACAAAATATTTTCAGTCGAATTAAAGGCCCAAAGGAAAAGGGCGGCGTCGCCATGTCGTGGGGCGACCGCCGCCTTCTGTATGCGTCACGCCAAAAATATTTTCCGTTAAGGTTGAGCGGCAAAGGGAAAAGGAGCGAGCCGCCCCAACGTTTTTCTGGTCGAAGGAAAAGGGCGGCGTCGCCATGTCGCGGGGCGACCGCCGCCTTCTGTATGCGTCACGCCAAAAATATTT
>JAFUXN010000066.1 GCA_017477125.1 Selenomonadaceae bacterium | reverse complement strand
TTGAGCCCCAAACATTTGTGAGCAGTAAAGAAAAAGGCGTCGCCGCCGGCTCATGGGGCGGACGCCGCCAACCCCGTCAGTCGTCACCAAAAAAACTTTGAGCCTCAAACATTTGTACGCAGAAAAGAAAAAGGCGTCGCCGCCATGTCACGGGGTGGACGACGCCAACCCGTCAGTCGGTGCCAAAAAAAATTTGAGCTCCAAACATTTGTAAGCAGAAAAAAAAGGGCATCGCCGCCGATTCGCGGGGCGGACGACGCTTTCAATCCGTCGGTGCTAAAAATTATCAGCAACCTCAGCTTGTTGGTTCAATGCAAGAAGAGGAGCGAGCCGCCGGCTCATGGGGCGGACGACGCACCATGTTGGTCGTCACCAAAAAAACTTTGAGCCCCGAACATTTATGAGCAGAAAAGAAAAGGGCGTCGCCGCCAGCTCATGGGGCGGACGCCGCCACACTGTTGGTCGAAGTTAAAATATAATCAGCAGCATCGGATTATTGGCTCGACACAAGGATGGGAGCGAGCCGCCGGCATCGGAGGCGGGCGCTCCTATTTTTTTCTCAAACTCCATAAAGAAAAGGGCGTCGCCGCCATGTCGCGGGGCGGACAACGCTTTCAATCCGTCGGTGCTAAAAATTATCAGCAACCTCGGCTTGTTGGCTCGATGTAAGGATAGGAGCGAGCCGCCGAATGCCGAGGCGGGCGCTCCGTTTTTTTGGCTTGCTACCTTTTGACAGGCACCATTCACTTTGATAGATTGTCGACGAAAGTGAGGCTGATAGCTTTGCAGAAAAATATATTCGTCGATACCCATTGCCACCTCAACGATGAGAAGTTCAACGCCGACATCAACGAGGTGATCTCTCGAGCAGTCGAGGCGGGCGTCACTCGCATCATCAACTTCGGCGATACGCTCAATAATTCCGATCGAGTGGTCGAGCTCACCGTCGAGCACGAAGAACTTTACGCGGGAGTTGGCGTTCACCCCGAAGAGGCTTTCGACATGTCGCAAGACGATCTCGATCGATTGGCGGCATCGACCAAGCATGAGAAGGTGGTTGCGATCGGAGAGATCGGGCTCGATTACTATTGGGAGAAGGACGCCGACCGTCGACGTCTGCAGCAGAAAATTTTCGTCGCGCAACTCGACGTGGCGCGTCAGCTCGATCTGCCCGTCTGCATTCACGAGCGCGACGCTCACGGCGACGCGATGACTATCCTCAAGCGCGAGGGGCGCGGGCTCCGAGGAGTGATGCACTGCTACAGCGGCAGTTTGGAGATGGCGCGCGAACTTTGGAAGATGGGCTGGCTGATCGGCGTCGACGGTCCGTTGACGTTCAAGAACGCGGCGAAGTTGCCCGAAATCGTCAAAGCCGTGCCGCTCGACATGCTCTTGATCGAAACCGATGCGCCTTACATGGCTCCGACGCCTCACCGCGGCAAACGCAATGAACCGTCTTACGTGGTGTTGGTGGCGGAGAAGTTAGCCGAGTTCCGCGCTGAACCGATCGAACTGATTGCTCGGCAGACGACGCTCAACGCCGAACGCCTCTACTTCAATCGTTGAGGATCAATTGAACGGGACAATGATCGCTGCCCAACACATCTTTCTTGATCGACGCATCGACGATCCGATCAATCAGCTCCGTCGACGCCAAGAAGTAATCAATCCGCCAACCCGCATTGCGTTCCCTCGATCGACCAATGTACGACCACCATGTGTAAGCGCCCGCCGCCGTCGGATTCAAATGCCTGAACGTGTCGACCAGCCCCGCGCTCAACAGCTCATCGAATTTGGCTCGTTCGCAATCGGTGAAGCCCGGGTTGTGATGGTTTGCCGCAGGATTTTTCAGATCGATCGGCTGATGCGCCACGTTGAGA
Organism: Selenomonadaceae bacterium; assembly: GCA_017477125.1. Classification (GTDB taxonomy): domain Bacteria; phylum Bacillota; class Negativicutes; order Selenomonadales; family Selenomonadaceae; genus Quinella. Next base: position 6,819 of record JAFUXN010000066.1, on the reverse strand, counting down.
TCGCCGCCCACCACCACAGGCTTGCGCTCGCTCAACCGCTCAACGTAGTGACGAAACGCATCATCCCATGCCATTCGATAATCCAATCGAGCCAGCTCCTGACGAGAGTTCGGCGTATAAACATTCACTGCGTACCAATCATCGAACTCCAATGCGATCACTCGACCCTCGTGGTCGTGCTCGTCGATCCCAATCCCGTACTCGACATTGAGAGGCTCAAGCCGAGTGAAGATCGCCGTCCCCGAATACCCCTTGCGCTCGGCGCTGTTCCAATACTGCCGATAACCGTCGAGCTCAAGGAGTGCCTGTTGAGGTTGCATCTTCGTCTCCTGGAGCATCACCACGTCCGCATCGAACGCCGCAAACGACCCCATAAAATCTTTCTTGAGGCAAGCGCGCAACCCGTTGACGTTCCACGAAATCAATTTCATATGCTCAACCTCCGCTCGAGCGTTGTCACCAAAAATTTTAAGCCGATGCTCCCGACCATCGACGCCGCGAAAAATCCAAGCCAGCCGACGTCGTCGAGTGCAAGAGCTCTGTCTTGTATGATCCAAGTCAACAATATGTGCACGAGATAAATTTCAAACGACAACGCGCCGACCGTTGAGAGTGCTCGATCGATGAGCGACGGCGCTCGGCTCAAAATCCATGACAGTCCCAAACACAATCCTGGGGCGATCAATATGAACGGGTACCACCACAGCCCGAAGTCGTTGATGAATGACGGCGGGAATATTTTCGAGCACGAGACCAATGCAATGACGCCGACGACCGTCGCGATGAACAGCCCGATTGCCGCTCGACGGTCGATGATCGCTCCGCGTTGAGCGAGTGCGGCGATGGCGATGCCGACGTAGAAGATCGGCAGACGCGACATGAACATCAAGTGCTCGTGCTTCCAAAACGGGATCGTGATCGCAAATATCAACAGCTCGATGAGCAGAAACGATCTCAACGTCGAGCTCCGCGCGGCAAGCGATGAACAGTAGGGCGCGAGCAGGTACGTCATCAACATCGCGCTGAGGTACCAATTGAAAGTGTAGTGCCAATCGGCAAAGCCCTCGAGCAAGAGCGCGTCGCCGATGAACGCTTCCCACGGCGGATCAAATATTTGCCGCCAAGGGATTGTCCACAAGATGAGCATGAACGTCCACCACGTGGGCAGTATGCGCCGCGCTCGACGCTTGAAAAACGAAATCGCGTCGGGATTCCTGCTGAGAGAGTAATGACAACCGAGTCCCGACGCGAAAAGAAACATGTCAACGCCGCCGTAGCCCATGAGCTTGAACGTTTTAAGGGGCTCGGCATTGATCTCCAAACCGCTGTGGAAGAACATGACCCAAAGAATTGCGAACCCCATCCAACTGCTTCTGTACTTGAAACTATCCTCTAAGTTCATCGATCAATTGCGGTAGTGTTGATCGAGAGCATCACGCATGGAGCGGATCAGCGCCATCGCCTCATCAAACTGCCCGTCGAGCAGACGACGCACCACCGCACTGCCGACGATCACGCCGTCGGTCTCAACCGCCGCACTCACCGCCGACGCCGCATTGCCGATCCCGAACCCGACCGCCATGGGCGTTGAGGTGAATTGACGAGCCTCGCGCGCCACCCGATTGATCACGCTGAAGTCGAGCTCCTTGACGCCCGTCACGCCCGTGTTCGATACACAGTAGATGAACCCGTCGGCGTCGGTGCAAGTCTCGCGCATGCGTTCGACCGTCGTCACCGGCGTGATGAACTCGACCAGATGAAATTCGTTGCGCTTACTGATCTCGCGCATCGCCGACGACTCTTCATGCGGCACGTCGGGAAGTATCACGCCGTCGAGACCCGCCGCCTTCGCGTCGACCACAAATTTTTCAAAGCCGTCGTAATGTCCCGCCGACGCCTTCAACGCTTCTTGATCGTTAACAGTTGAAAACTGTTGAGGGTGGGTGGGCGGGGAAGAAAATCCGTAGCTCAACAGATTATTGATGTAGCCCATCGCCACCAACGGCATCTCCGACGATTTTCTGATCTCCCGAACGATTTTCAACACGCCCTCGACCGTCATGCCGTTGCGGATCGCTCGAACCGAAGACTCTTGGATCACCGGACCGTCCGCCAACGGATCGCTGAACGGTATCCCCAACTCGATCACGTCGGCGCCCGCGCGTTCAGCCTCAAGCATCGCCTTCACGCTCGTTTCTATGTCGGGCGCCCCCGCCGTTATGTATATGAACAATCCCTTGCGCCCCTCGGATTTGAGCGCCGCCAATTTTTTTTCCAATCGCGTCATCGTGCTCGCCTCCTCAAATCTCTACGCCCATCGCGCGCGCCACCATCTGCACGTCTTTATCGCCGCGCCCGCTCAAACACACCACCACAACCTCATCGGCTGTCGTCGACGGCATGAGTTTATCGAGATAAGCGATCGCATGCGAGCTCTCCATCGCGGGAATGATCCCCTCGAGCCTCGACAGCAGTTTGAATCCGTCGAGCGCCTCTTGGTCGGTGACGGCGACATATTGAGCAACGCCCGCGTCCTTCATGAACGAGTGTTCGGGACCGACGCCGGGATAATCCAAGCCCGCCGAGATCGAGTACGCTTCGATGATCTGTCCGACGTCCGTCTGCAGCACATAACTGTAAGCGCCATGCAATACGCCTGGGCGTCCCGTGCCCGACAGAGTTTTGGCGTTGTCCCCGACGGCGTCACTGCGTCCGCCCGCCTCGACGCCGATCTTTTTGACCGCCGGCTCGTCTTTGAAATCGTAAAAAGTACCCATGGCATTGGAGCCGCCGCCCACGCATGCCACAACATAATCGGGCAGTCGACCGAACGTCTTGATCGAATCCGCGCGGATCTCTTGACCGATACACTTTTGAAAATCGCGCACGAGCGTCGGGTACGGGTGCGGTCCGACGACCGAGCCGATCAGGTAATAAGTATCGGTGACGTGCGTCGCCCAATATCTGATCGCTTCACTCGTCGCGTCCTTCAACGTGCCGGTGCCGCTCTTGACGGGATGAACTTCCGCGCCGAGCAACTTCATTCTGAACACGTTGAGCTTCTGACGCTCAATGTCCTCGACGCCCATGAAAACGGTGCAATCCATATCGAACAACGCGGCGGCGGTGGCGGACGCTACTCCGTGTTGACCCGCGCCGGTCTCTGCGATGATTTTTGATTTGCCCATGCGCTTGGCGAGTATCGCTTGACCGAGCGCGTTGTTGATCTTGTGCGCGCCGGTGTGCAGAAGGTCTTCGCGCTTGAGATAAATTTTTGCTCGACCGTAGTGCGCGGTGAGCTTGTCGGCGGCGTAGAACATGGTCGGGCGTCCCGCGTATTGTTTGAGGTAGAAATCAAAGTCAGCCAAGAATTTTGGGTCGTCGCGGAACTGCTCATAAGCCGCTTCCAATTCCATCAACGCGGGCATGACGATCTCCGGCACGTATTGACCGCCGTATGATCCGAATCGTCCCTTCATTGCTATCATCCTTTCATGAGATCGGGGCGCAGATTTCGAGCGCCGTTGAGATAAATGTGGCAGACCTCGCGCGCGCTCATGTCGGTGTCGACCAACAGCAATACTCGAATGCACAGCGGAAGGCTGCCCTCGATCGCAAGTTGTCTGGTGTCGAACATCGGGATCATCGCGAACGACGGCAATTGTCTCACGCCCGTGGTGGGGAACGCCGCCGTCAAATCCTCCGTCGACGAGAAGATCGCCGCTCCGATCTGATCGAAGTTGAGCTGATTCGCCGACATCAACTTCGTCATCAGCGCTTGAGCTTCGCGCCAAATTTCTTCCCGGGTGTTCGCCTCGACGGTCGTCGCACCTCGTATGCCTCGCAATGCCATCGCACTCACTCCTCCAATTTTGATCACAGCGGCAATTATAATTGATGATCCGTCTTTAATCAAGCCGACGGTCGACAGAAATAATTTTACTTTATGATCGCTTTGTAGTACAATCGATTTGACATTATAAAATTTGATTATGAGGGGACGTGGCGAGAGTGGAACTCCGACAGCTCGAGTACTTTCAAATGGCGAGCCGATTGAAAAATATTACGCGGGCGGCGCAGCGGTTGAGAGTGTCGCAGCCCAACATCACGGTAGCGATCAAGAAGCTCGAAACGGAGCTGGGCATTCTGCTCTTCGATCGAAGTCAGAAGCAGTTATCGCTCACGCCCGAGGGAGCAGTGTTCCTCAGTCGGATCGACACCGCATTGCGCTGCATCGAAGACGCCGTCTTGGAGGTCAACGATTACAAGCAATTGCAGAAGGGCACGATCAAGATCGGGATTCCGCCGATGATGGGCGCGTACCTCTTCCCCAAAATTTTTTCGGGCTTTCAACACTTGCATCAAGGGCTCGACGTATTATTGTTTGAGGAGGGTTCGATGTCGATCCGCGAGAAGCTCGAGCGCGACGAGTTGGATTTCGGGATCGTGATCATCTCAAACATGACACCGTCGCTCAACGTCCTGCCCATGAGCCGTTCTCAACTGATGGTGTGCGTGTCTTCGAACAGTCCGCTTGCCAAGAAACAATCGATCGCGTCAAAGGACATAGCGCGCGCCGATCTGATCATGATGAAGGAGGGCTCATATCTTCGAGAGATTTTGCAGGAGCGTTTGAAGCAGTTGAAGATCACGCCGAACGTCGTGCTCGAGTCGAGCCAGATCGTGACGATCAAAGGGCTGGTGACGCATGGGGTGGGCATCGCGTTCCTGTTGGATTTCATTTGCGATTCGACGGAGGGGATTGCGGCGGTTCCGTTGGCTGATCCGATCTACGTCGACATCGGGCTGGCGTGGAAGAGGGATCGTTATGTGTCGAAGGCGGCGCAAGCGTTCATCGATTTCTGCAGCAGTCCCGAAGGTCAAGCGCAGGTGATCGAATGATTACATTGGAGTTCGACGGCGAGCCTCAACGATTGGATCGATTTCTGGCTGAACGCTTGGATCAGTCGAGAACGAATTGCCAACGAGCGATCGAGCGCGGAGAAATTTTGGTAGACGGTCGGACGGTCGGCAGTAACTTCAAATTGAAGGCGGGCGCGGTGATCACGATCGAGGAGAACGAGCCCGAACCGCTGAACGTTGAGCCCGAAGATATTCCGCTCGATATTCTCTACGAGGACGAAGATATGATCGTCGTCAACAAGGCGCGGGGCATGGTGGTGCACCCGGCGGCGGGCGTCGTGCACGGCACGCTGGTGAATGCGTTGCTGTATCACTGTCGAGACTTGTCGGGGATCAACGGCGTGGCGCGTCCCGGGATCGTTCATCGATTGGACAAGGACACGTCGGGCGTGATGGTCGTCGCCAAGAATGATCGGGCGCATGCCGAGCTTGCCGAGCAGATCAAAACCAAATCCGCGCGGAGAATTTACGTGGCGATCGTTCATGGTCGAGTGGCGGACGAGGCGGGGATCATCAACGGTGCGATCGGTCGAAGCAAGATCGATCGTCAGAAGATGGCGATCGTTGAGGGCGGCAAGCCTGCGACGACGGAATTTCGAGTGCTCGAACGCTTTGATCGGTACAGTTTGATCGAGTGCCGATTGAGGACGGGACGGACGCATCAGATCAGAGTGCACATGACGAGCATCGGTTACCCGTTGTTGGGCGATCCGAAGTACGGCGCGCGACGCAATGAATTTGAGATCGACGGTCAAGCATTGCACTCGAGAGAATTGATATTGAATCACCCGTCGACGGGCGAGCAGATGACATTCGTCGCGCCGTTGCCCGCCGACATGCAATCGATACTGAATCAATTGAGACGCTGAAAGGAGTTTTAACAATGGCAGAGTTCATCGAGAAGACGGTAGTAATGGAGGCGGACGACATGCGTCGCGCCATTCAACGCATCGCGCATGAGATCATCGAGCGCAATAAGGGCATCGACGATGTGATCCTCGTCGGCATCAGGACGCGCGGCGTGCCCATTGCTCAACGCCTCGCCGACGCCATCACCGAATCGGAAGGGCGCGCGCCCAAGTTCGGCGTCCTCGACATCACCCTCTACCGCGACGATCTTTCCACGCTCCAATCTCAACCGATCGTCCGCTCGACCGATATCCTCTTCGACATCACCGATAAGATCGTCGTGCTCGTCGATGATGTGCTCTACACCGGGCGCACCGTCCGTTCCGCGCTCGACGCCATCATCGATCTCGGTCGCCCCAAGATGATCCAACTCGCCGTCCTGATCGATCGCGGGCATCGCGAGCTCCCGATAGCCGCAGACTTCATCGGCAAGTCCGTCCCCACATCGAAATCGGAGATCATTGCCGTCCGCCTCAACGACATCGACGGCGAAGATCGCGTCGTCATTCGCCAGCTCAAATCGTAATCATTTCGTTTTCACATTGCTGTGCTATCCTTTATTGATCTAACTGACAAAGGAGGGATTTTATGCTTGACAAAGTTCTTCGCACCATCTTCACCTTGTTTCTCGCGATCACGGGCGGCGCTCTATTAAAACTCGCCAGTCCGTTGCTCGCAAATCTTCTCGCCACCGAAATGCTTGATGTCGATCTCGGCATCTTTCAATTCACCGTCGCCGGATTGATCTGCATCTTGAGCGGCGCACTGCTCGGCGGGCTCGGCGGCTGGTTTGCCTCCCCGTTCCTGCTCGGCAAGCTCCGCCGCTTCACCGTCTTCGTCGAAAAGCAACTCGGTAAGATGCCCACCCACGACGTCATCGCCGGCGCGTGCGGGCTCGCCATCGGACTTATAATCGCTAATCTCCTGAGCTATTCATTTGCGAAAATCCCCGTCGTAGGCGATTACATTCCCGTTAACTTCAGCATC
>JAFUXN010000065.1 GCA_017477125.1 Selenomonadaceae bacterium | reverse complement strand
CGTCGAATAAAATGTCTGCGGAACAAAAAAATCGGCGCGGGGCTTCGACGCCCGCCTCCGCGCCTTATTTTTTTTGCGTCGAAGAAAATGATCGGGAGCGGAAACATATGTTGGGGGCTGGGAAAGAAGGGGCGCCCGCCTCCGATGCCGGCGGCTCGCCCCCTCCCCTCTTCGAATAAATGTCTGCGGGAAAAATAAAAGGCGCGGGGCTTCTCAGCCCGCCTCCGCGCCTTTTTTAATTGCGTCAAACAAAATGATCGGGAGTGGAAACATATATTGGGAGCGGCGGTGAAAGTTGGGGCGCCCACCTCCAATACCGGCGGCTCGCCCCTTCCCCCTTTGCCCGTCGAATAAAATGTCTGTGGGATAAAAAAATCGGCGCGGGGCTTCTCAGCCCGCCTCCGCTCCTTTTTCATTGCGTCGAAGAAATATACGGTGCGGAGAATGTTCGTCGGGCTGAACGGGAAAGGGCGCCTGCACCCCGCGTTGAGGGGCGGCGCCCGCTTTCTTTGTCTGCCGACGAAATTTTATTGAGCATACCAGGGACGAGACTTCTCCTCGGCGACGGTCGTCTGCTCGGTATGACCCGAGTAGAGGATCGTATCATCGGGCAACGTCAATACCTTCTGCTTGATGCTCTCGAGCAGAGTCCATTCATTCCCGCCATGCAAATCCGTCCGACCAAAACTCTCTTTGAAGATCGTATCGCCCACGAACGCCGCATGATCCTTCGCGCTGTAATACATCACTCCGTCGGTCGTGTGACCCGGCACCGCTATCGCCTTCAATCGAAAATCCTCATCGACATCGGAAACGATCTCGTCGCCGTCCTCGAGATAATTCACGTCGTGGAGAATGATGTTGAGCCCGTAGTTCCTCGACAGATTCCACTCGGGATTCGTCGCATACTTCTCGCCGTTGGCATGCATGTAGATCGGGGCGTGCAGTCGATTGCGGATCGAAGTCGCCGCCCCCATGTGATCGAAATGCCCGTGCGTGAGCAATATCTTCTCGATGGTGAATCCGTATTCGTTTACGATGTGCAACAGACGCCCCGCCTCTGCACCCGGATCGATAAGAAAACCGCTGTTCGTCTTGTCGCTGATGTAGAAATATGCATTGGTCGCGAACATCCCGTGCACCTCGATAGGTAAAATCATCGTATCACTCGCTCCTTCGTTTACTTCGTTGTCGACAATTCTACCACAAAAACGTTGCGGCGTCGAACTAATTTTTTCCGATTGAATTTGCACGCCGCCGATTATAAAATTATTTTCGGAGGCGATGACGTTGAACATATTTTTGCTGTTGATATTGGCACTGGCGCTCATCCTGGTGATGCTTCGACGGAAAATCTCAATCGGAATTTGCATGCTCGCCGCCGGATTATTCATCTGGCTGGTGCGTTCGGCTCGCCCCGACGATCTGTTGACGGCATTGACCGCAATGTTGACCGCGCCGCGCACCTACGACATCATTCTCGCGCTCTATTTTGTGATGTGTTTGGAGATCGAATTGAGAGTGAGCGGCGCGCTCCACGACATGGTTGAGGCGCTCAAGCGAAAATTCTCGGGCGTGAAAGTTTTGTTGGCGTTGATGCCCGCGTTCCTGGGACTGCTGCCGTCGCCGGGCGGCGCTCGATTCTCCGCTCCGATCGTCGAGGAGTTGAGTCAATCGATCTCGATCAGTCGAGAGACCAAGGCGGCGATCAATTTTTGGTTCCGACATCTGTTTGAGTTCTCAAGCCCGATTATCCCGGGTATGATTTTGGGGTGCTCGATTGCGGGCGTGGCGTTCGGCGACATGTTGAGGCATCTGTCGTGGATGACGGTGCTGGCGTTCAGCGTGGGCTGGCTCGTATTGATCAGACCGATCCGCGCGGAGGTTGAGCTCAACTCGTCGGGCTCGAGCGCGCGGGAGGAGCATGGTATGTGGTTGGCACTCGGCTCGGTGACATCGATCTTCGTGCTGGTGATCGCGTTCGGGCTGACGGCGTCGATGGGGACGGCGGCGGTGGTGTTGATGCTGGTCGGCGTGTTGAGATTGGTCGATCGCCCCGTCGGCGTCAAAGAAATTTTCGTCGGCGCATTGGATAAAAAAATGTTCGTCGACATCAGCGGCATCCTGTTGTTCATTCAGCTGCTCGAAGTGACGAACGTATTGATGGAAATTGATGCGGTGTTTCAAAGTTCGCCGTTGCCGATGCCGGTGATCATCGCATGCGTGTCGTTCATCATCGGAATCCTGACGGGCATGTCGCAAGGGCACGTGGCGATCGTCATGCCGATCGTGGCGGCGATGGGTTTGGGCAATTTGGATTTGGCGGGCGTGGCGATGGCATTTGGAGTTGCAGGACAGATGCTGACGCCGACGCACTTCTGTCTGATCGTGACGCTGAACTACTTCAACTCGAGTTTGTTGGGGACGTTGAAGCCGATCTTCATCTGCGAGGTGATCATCTTGACGATCTTCAGCGCGGTGACCTTCCTCACTTGGGGTTGATCCGAACAGATTGACCGTCATGCAATTTATTGACGCCGGCGGTGACGATCTGATCGCCCGCTTTCAATCCTTTGACCAGCGCCTGATTGTCTTCGAACCGTTGAACATCGATCGCCTTCGCTCTGACGATGTCGCCGTCGATGATCCAAACCATGGGTCGGTTATCCGTCTGAAGGATCGCGGTCAACGGCACGATGACGCCGTCGGTCGATTGCGCTGAAGAGTTGAAGGCGGCGCCGGCGGTCATGCCCAATCGGATTTCCGACGGAGGATCGAGCAGAGACAATCTCACTCGATAAGTTCTCGATGCGGCGTCCGCCATTGGAGCGATCTCCCGCACGACCGCTCGCGCTTTGCTCGACGACGCCCAAAATGTTATCGTCGCCGGCTGGTTGACGGTCGGCAATTTATTTTCGGGCACGTTGATCTCGATTTCGAGCTCATTGGTCTGAACGAGCGTCATGACGGTTTGACCCGCGGCGACGACTTGACCTTCCTCGGCATTGACGGACGAGATCACTCCGTCGGCGTCGGCGATCAGTTGCGTGTAGGAAAGCGCGTTGTAGGATTGTCGGGCGGCGGCGACCGCATTGTCGTGGGCGGCGACGGCAGCCTCGTAAGTCGTGCGGTATTGATCGAGCGTAGCGGCGGGGATCGCGTCCTCATTGTAGAGACGTTGATATCGATCGAGATTGGAGCGAGCAAGATCGAGTTGAGCGGCGGTCGAAGAGATCTGCGCCTCGGCTTGATTGACCTGCTGATTGTAATCGGAGGAGTCGAGCGTCATGAGGACGTTGCCGATTGAGACGAGCGAGCCGACATCGACGGCGCGGTTGATGATCCTGCCGCCGACTTGAAATGCGAGATTGGTTTCGTAGCGCCCCTTGACGGAGCCCGAATAAATTTCATCATCGCCAACGACGGAGCTCGAGACGGTCATGGTTCGAACGAGCGGCGGCTTCTCGATTGCGATCTCCTGTTCGCCGCAACCGACCATCAGCATGCTCAACGCGAGCATCAATAAAAATTTTTCCATAGTCATAGCTTTAAAACTCATGATTCCACCCTTGGTTGTCGTCGTAGATCGCTCAACGGTTGAAGGGACGGGCGACCGCCTCTCGAATGGGGCGGCTCGCCCTTCATCATAAAAAAATTTTTGAGCGGAGGAAGGGTGGCGTCCGCCCCGCGAATCGGCGGCGACGCCTTCTTTCATTTCCCGCGCCTCGATCGATGATAGCCGGTGGTGAAGTACGGGCGCCCGCCTGCCGATGGGGGCGGCTCGCCCTTGCCCATGGTCGACGGCATGGTTGGGGCTAAAAATTTTTTGATCAGAGGAAGGGCGGCGTCCGCCCCGCGAGCAGGCGGCGACGCCTTTTTTCATTTCCCGCGCCTCGATCGATGATAGCCGGTGGTGAAGTACGGGCGACCGCCTATTCATGGGGCGGCTCGCCCTTTTCCATGGTCGACGGCATGGTCGGAGCTAAAAATTTTTGAGTAGAGCAGCCGGCGGCGTCCGCCCCGCGAACCGGCGGCGACGCCTTCTTTCATTTCCCGCGCCTCGATCGATGATAGCCGGTGGTGAAGTACGGGCGACCGCCT
>JAFUXN010000064.1 GCA_017477125.1 Selenomonadaceae bacterium | reverse complement strand
GGGGCGACGGTGAAAGGGACGGGCGCCCGCCTTCCACTCGAGGCGGCTCGCCCTTCTTTCTGGCGGCGACGGTCAAAGGCGACGGCTTCAACGGTTGAGGGGGCGACGGTGAAAGAAACGGGCGCCCGCCTCCCGCTCGGGGCGGCTCGCCCTTCTCCTCTGCGGCAACGGTCGAAGACGAGACGGCTTTAATGGTTGAGGGGACGACGAAAAAAGACGGGCGGCGACGGTCGAAGGCGGCGGCGTCAATGTGTTGAGGGGGCGACGGTGAAAGGAAGGGGCGCCCGCCTCCCGCACGGGGCGGCTCGCCCTTCTCCTCTGCGGCAACGGTCGAAGACGAGACGGCGCCAACGGTTGAAGGGGTGACGGTGAAAGGAACGGGCGCCCGCCTCCCGCACGGGGCGGCTCGCCCTTCTCCTCTACTCAACTATCGAAGGCAACGGCTTTAATGGTTGAGGGGGCGACGAAAAAAGACGGGCGCCCGCCTACTCGCGCGGCGGCTCGTCCTAATCGTCAACGCCGTGGTCGAAGACGATGGCGCCAACGGTTGAAGGGGCGACGGTCGAAGGTAACTGCCTTCAACAGCTGAATGGGCGGCTGACAGAAAAATTTTTTTTGGAGAGTGATTGCATTGAACATCGGATTTATAGGCGGCGGCGCATTGGCTGAAGCCGTCATCAAGGGCGTCGCCAACAAGCTCGTCGACGCTCAAAATATTTTCGTCGCCGACTTTGATCAGCGTCGCGTCGATCATCTCAATCAGACTTACCACGTCAACGCCACCGACGACGCCAATCAATTCCTCGGCAAGCTCGATCTGTTGATCGTTGCCGTCAAGCCCAAGGACGCGGTCAATGCGCTCAAGGGCATCAGGCACCTCGATCAGAGCGTTTTGATTTTGTCGGTCGTCGCCGGCTTCCCGATCCGTTCGATCGAGAAGGTCTTTCCCGACCACGCGATCATCAGAGCGATGCCCAATGTGGCGCTTGCCGTCGGCGAAGGCATGGTGGCGATCGCGGGCAATCAGAACGTCAGTGCTCAACAGATCGACGAGATTAGAAATTTATGGTCGGCGATCGGACGTTGCGTTGTGCTCGACGAGAAGTTGCTCGACGCGGTGACGGGCTTATCGGGCTCGGGACCGGCGTTCGCCTTCTTGGTGATCGACGCGTTGAGCGACGGCGGAGTTCTTGCGGGACTTCCGCGCGGAACGGCGATCGAGCTGGCGGCGCAGACGATGTTGGGCGCGGCGAAGATGGTGCTCGAGGGCGGGCACCCCGACGTGTTGAGGGACAAGGTGACGTCGCCGGCGGGCACGACCATCGAGGGCATCAGAGTGCTTGAGCGCGGCGCGGTTCGGAGCGCGTTCATCGAAGCGGTGATCGCCGCCACGGAAAAATCAAAGGTGCTCGGTTGAGCGTCGAGAACAATCTTGGGGGGTAATTTTTTGATCGAATGGTTTAAGCAAAACATCTTCACGGTCGAAGGACGGCTCAACCGTCTGAGGTATTTCAAGTATACTCTGCTGGTGAGCGTGGTGTGCGGCGTGCTCGAGGTGGTACTGGTGTGGCTGGCGTCGAAGTTGACGGGCAGCGGCGAGGGCATCTTGATCACGGTGGTCTACACGTTGAGCTCGATCCCGATGTTCATAGGCAACGCGATGGTGACCGTGCGTCGGTGCCACGACCTGAACATGAGCGGCGGCTTTGTGTTGCTGTGCATCATTCCGATTGTCAATGTGCTGTTCGGCATCTACCTGCTGTTCGCCAAGGGCACGGTCGGTTGGAACAAGTACGGAGCCGATCCGTTGATGTACGACGATTGATCGTCGAGACAATTTAAAAGGCGCCACCGATCGTTTGAGATCGACGGCGCCCGTTTTATTTTTCAACGGCGGACTCGACGCGAGTGACGAGAATTTTATCGACGCGAGCGCGATCCATGCGCGCCACCTCGAATTTCAACTCGTTCCACACGAATGATTCTCCGACCTTGGGGATATATCCGAAGTACGACGTGATGAAACCGCCCATCGTCTGAAAGTGATCGCGTTCCTCGTCGGGCAGCTCGTCGATGTGGAAATACTTTTTGAAGTCGTCGACATCGTAGAGCCCATCGACAAACCACGAGTTTTTATTGATCGACGAGAATTGAGCCGTCTCCGCTTCGCCGTCGCCGCTCGCGCCTATCACTTCGCTCAAAATGTCGTCGAGAGTGATGAAGCCGACCACGCCCCCGAACTCGTCAAGCACCATCGCCTCATGCACTCTGGTATTTTTAAATTTCTCGAGCAAACGGAATGTGTCCATCGAGCTCGGCACGTACATGGGCGCGTGCAACAATTCATCGAGCTTGATCGATTGATGAGCGATCTTATCAACGCCGTCGTCGGCAAGCGCGGCATCGAGCAAGTCTTTCGCATGGAGGAGCCCGCGGCAATCATCGAGACTGCCTTCGCCGACGGGAATGATCGTCCCGGGATTGTCGCGCACAACCTTCAAATTATGTTCGAGCGAATCATTGAGATCGATCCAAACCATTTGAGTGCGCGGGGTCATGAGAGAGTAAGCGGTTTCGTCGCCCAATTGAAACACGCGCCCGACCATGTCCTTCTCCTCGGTCTCGATGGTGCCGTCGGCGGTGCCCTGCTCGATCAAATCCTTGACCTCGTCCTCGGTGACGGCATCGTCTTGAGCGTTCGAACCGTAGAGCATCATGGTCAAGCCGGTGATCTTGTCGAGCACGAAGGTGACGGGCGTCAGCAGTGTCGCCGTCCGATTGAAGCCCTTATAATGATCGAGCAAACACTTCTCGGGATTATGACGAGCGACGGCTTTTGGAATGAACATGCCGACGGTGAGGACGATGGCGGTGGCGATGGTAAATGCAATGACGACGGCGATGAACCAGTCGAAGCGAATGCCGCTGATGACGGTGAGAATGTAAGGCGCGAGAAGTGCCGACAAAAGTCCGGCGAGCGTACTCGAGAGCGTGAAACCGGCTTGAGCGGTGTTGATGAGTTTATCGGGCTCGTCGAGAATTTTGATGACGGCTTGAGCGTCGGCGGAACCCTCATCGGATAATTTTTCGAGCCTCGAGCGGTGGCTCTCGGCGACGGACGTTCCCATCAATGAGAAATAGCCGCTCGAGACCGCGAACCAAACCACCAGCGCGAGCGGCAACCCCAGGTCGTACAAAATCAGTTCCTCCTTCTTATTAATGCGACGTACTTTATCACAAAATATGTCGGTTGGCAACGCAAATAAAATAAGCCCCCGCGCGGAGGCTTTAAATTTTTCATGATCGGTCGTCGAAACTTATCTTGACATGAGCTCGGCGATCTTGCCTGCGAGTGCGGCGGGATCGTCGGGCATCACTCCTTCGATCAACAGCGCTTGAGCGTAGAGCAGTTCGCAGAACGTCTTGAACTCGTCGGAGTCCTTATGCTCGTCGAGCACCTTCAATCGTTCGAAGATCGCGTGATTCGGATTGAGCTCGAGTATCTTGATCGCCTTGAACATCGGATTATTCATCGCGTCGAATACTTTTTCCATCGACAGCGAAGGTCCGAAGCTCCCCGTCGCCAAGCACACCGCCCCCGACTTCAGCCGCGACGTCAATCTCACGTCATCGACCTTGCCGTTGAGCGCCTCCTTCACGTCTTTGAGCAGCGTCTCATTGTCCTTGGCGATCGCCTCGGTCTTCTCCTTCGCCGCCTTCGACTCGTCGTCCTCAAGCTCGAAATCCTCGCGCGTGATCGATTGGAACTCCTTGCCCTCGTACTGCCTCAACGTCGACACCGCAAACTCGTCGACCGGATCAAGCATGTACAGCACTTCGATATCACGATCGCGCAAAAGTTCCATCTGCGGCAGTTTTTCAATCGCCGCCTCGTCCTTGCCCACCGCGTAATATATCTTCGTCTGATCCGCCTTCATTCGACCAAAGTATTCGGCGAGCGTCGAGAATTTCTTGTCCTTCGACGTCTTGAATATCAGCAAATCCTTGAGCTTGTCGCCCACCCCGCTCACCGAGTAGATATCGTTGTAGATTCCGATCTTGAGCGCCTTGCCGTACTCCGCCCAGAACTCTTCATACTTGTCCCGATCGTTGGCGAGCATCTTCGACAGCTGTTTGAGGATATTTTTTTCGAGCGTCTGACCGATCTTCTTCATCTCGCGCGACTGTTGAAGCAGTTCCCTCGAAATGTTGAGCGGCAGATCGGGCGAGTCGACCAGCCCCTTGACGAACCGCAGATGATCCGGCAGGAAGTCTTTGCACTTATCCATGATGAACACGTGCCGCGAATACAGTTGCAGCCCCGGCTCATACGTCGAATAATAAAGATCGTAAGCCGCCTTCTTCGGGATGCACAGCAGCGCCGTATATTCGAGCGTGCCTTCCGCCTTCGAATGCATGATTTCAAGCGGCGGCTCCCACTCGTGGAACTGATGTTTGAAGAACTCGTTATACTCCTCCGGCGTGATCTCATTCTTGTTGCGCGTCCACAACGGCATCATCGAATTGACCGTCCGAACCTCGATCGTCTTGATCGGCTCGGCGTCCTTGTCGTCGTCGTCCTTCTTCTCGACCTCGAAATTCATCTTGATCGGGTATCGAATATAATCCGAGTACTTCTTGATGAGCCGCTCGATGGTGTTGACGTCGGTAAAATTCTTCTCGTCGCCGTCGGAACCTGTGAATGCATCCTTGAGCTTGAGCGTGATGGTGGTGCCGCGCGATTCCTTCTCGCACTCCTCGATCGTAAACTCGCCCGCGCCGTCGGATTCCCACTTCGATGCCGCCTTCTCGCCCGCCCGACGCGTGATCAACGTGACCTTGTCGGCAACGATGAACGCCGAGTAGAAGCCCACGCCGAACTGCCCGATGAGCTCTTCGGTGGCGTCGCCCGACGTCTCCTTGATCTTCTCGAGGAACGCCTTGGTGCCCGATTTGGCGATGGTGCCGATGTTGGCAATGACCTCGTCTTGAGACATGCCGATGCCGTTGTCGCTGATGGTGATCGTCTTCGACTCGGGATCGGGCAGGACGTAGATTTCATAAGTGTCATTGCCCTCGAGAATATCTTGATTGGTGAGCGATTCGAAATGAAGTTTGTCGAGCGCGTCAGATGCGTTTGAGATGAGTTCGCGCAGGAAAATCTCCTTGTTGGTGTAGATGGAATTGACCACGAGATCGAGCAGACGCTTGGTCTCGGCTTGGAACTCTAAAGTTTGTTTTGCCATGATGATCATGCCTCCCTTGTTTCAACGGTTGGCATTATAGATCACAAAAGTTTAAATGTCAAACTAAATTTTAATCGCTGAGCATGTCACCAACGGATTTTTCGTTTCCAAAGCGCGAGGTCCTTTGAGCTCAACGGCAGATCGATCACTTGACCGTTGTCGTAGAAGAACTTGAATCGGATCGCCTCGGCGTTGAGGATCGATTTCAAGCTCGCCTTCGGGAACTCCACAAATAATTTATTTTCCGCGCGGAACCGACTGCCGCTCTCGGGCGGAGGCGTGCGCCGCGTCGCCGCCTCAATCTCCCATGCGTTGCCGTCGGTGATCAGTATCGCCCTCTTCAACAGTTGAGCATCGTCGAAGCGATAATCCCACAACGTCAGCACCGCTCCCTCAACGTAGCCCTCCCCGTCCCGCGATATGTTGAACTCATTCGCCGCGTACTCCGATAAAGTTTCCGCCGTCCGATGATCCATGTGCCATGTGTACGACAAGCCGAAGACTCCTATCAACATCAACAGCACGCCGACCACGATAAAAAATTTCTGCACGAGCGCCTTCACTCCATTAAATCTGTTTGCAAATTCGTTGGCTTTATAGTACAATAAACCCCAATCAAGTTTCAATCTACAACGGATATTTTCCGAATACAAATTGACGGAGGCGAATTGCTATATGCTGAAGGGCAGACATAAGTTTGAAGACGAAGACGAAGTTTATATCCCCGACCTCGGAGAGTTCAGCGATGATTTCAATCTCCACGACAGGACTCCGCGCAGCAACGCCGGCATAGGTTTGGGCTGGTCCGCTCTCGAACAGCAAATTTTTGATCTCCTGCTGATCAATCGGTTCAACACCGATTCCCATGACATGCTCGACGAAGAGGTCAGCGCGGTGACGAGATTGCTCGAGACCTTTGACGCTCACGAGATCGCCAGAGTTTGTGCGGCGGCGATGTTGTCCGTTCAGTTGGCGCTGGTCGAGGAGAAGAACTTCGGCGACGAGTACAACAAATATGTAGAGTACATCAAGAAACACCCCGAAGACCTTGAGGAGTAATTCAGCGCGGACGATCCGAAAAAATCAGAGCTTCGACCTCGGTCGGGGCTTTTTTAATGTGCTCATTAGACGCCCATTAAACTTTGATTAAGAATGCGCCGCTCATATTGACATGGCGATCTGTTTTTGATATGTTGCAAACGGTAAGCCAACCCACCTATTACTGCAATGCAAACTTATTGGAGGCGACGGCTATGAGCAACATCAACAATACTCTCAGCAATCGATTGGTCACCGGCACAAGCGCGGCGGATTACATTGTCAACAGCGGCTCGAACGTCACGATTCAGAGCGGCGACGGCAATGATGTGATCAACAACACCGTCAGCTATAACGTGATCAATGCGGGCAACGGGAACAATTCCATAAGGAGCGGCGAGCACTCGACCATCACCGCCGGCACAGGCAATGATACCCTCGTCGCGGGCGGCTGGTATGCGTCGATCAATGTCGGCGACGGCGACAATCGAGTGAGCATCACATCGAGCTATAACTCAACGGTCAGGAGCGGCAGCGGCAGTGATCTCGTCACGCTCAACTCGACGGGCGGCAACGTGCTCTACGTCGGCGCGGGTCATAACACCGTCATAAGCGGCGGCGCCAATACCGTCACGGCGAGCGGCGGCAACGATTTCGTATCGGTCGGCGGAGGAGTGATCCACGTCGGCGACGGCGATAACCGCGTGCTCCTCAGCGGCACGACCTCAACGGTTTCGACGGGGAGCGGCAATGATACGATCACCAACGCGGGTTCCTACAGTTCGATCAGTGCGGGCGACGGAAGTAATTTGATCACGAGCGGCGAGCATTCGACGCTCCGATCGGGCGCGGGAGCCGATTCGATCACCGTCGGCGGCTGGTATTCGGAAGTTTATGCGGGCGACGGCGACAATCGCATTCTCGTCACATCGAGCTATAACTCAACGGTAACGGTCGGGGGCGGCGATGATCTCGTGTCGCTCAACTCGACGGGCGGCAACGTGATCTATGTCGGCAACGGAGATAACACCGTCATAAGCGCGGGCACCAATACGGTCACGGCGGGCGAAGGCGATGATCTGGTCACGCTCGGCGGCGGAGTGATCCACGTCGGCGACGGCGACAATCGAGTTAGTCTCGGCGGCACGACTTCAACGGTTTCGACCGGCGGCGGCAATGATACGATCATCAATGCAAGAGCCTCTTACAACTCGATCAACGCGGGCGGCGGCAATAATCTGATCACGAGCGGCGAGCGTTCGACGATCCGATCAGGCGCGGGCGCCGATTTGATCACCGTCGGCGGCTGGTATTCGGAAGTTTATGCAGGCGACGGCGACAATCGCATTCTCGTCACATCGAGCTATAACTCAACGGTAACGGTCGGGGGCGGCGACGATCTTGTGTCGCTCAACTCGACGGGCGGCAACGTGCTCTACGTCGGCGCGGGCGATAACACCGTCATAAGCGCGGGCACCAACACCGTCACGGCGAGCGGCGGCAGCGATTTCGTGTCGATCGGCGGAGGAGTGATCTTGGTCGGCGACGGCGATAACCGAGTGATTCTCAACGGAACGACCTCAACGGTTTCGACGGGCAGCGGCAATGATACGATCACCAACGCGAGCGGCTCTTACAACTCGATCAGCGCGGGCGGCGGCAACAATCTGATCACGAGCGGCGAACATTCGACGATCCGATCGGGCGACGGCGACGACTCCATCACCGTCGGCGGTTGGTTCTCTGAAGTTTACGCGGGCGAGGGCGACAATCGGATTCTCGTCACGTCGAGCTATAACTCAACGGTCACGGTCGGGGGCGGCGACGATCTTGTGTCGCTCAACTCGTCGGGCGGCAACGTCCTCTACGTCGGCGCGGGCGATAACACCGTCATAAGCGCGGGCACCAATGTGGTCACGGCAGGCGGCGGAAGCGATTTCGTGTCGATCGGCGGCGGCGTGATCTTGGTCGGCGACGGCAATAATCAAGTGATCCTCAACGGCACGACTTCAACCGTTTCGGCAGGCAAAGGCAATGATACCATCATAAACACGGGAGCATCTTACAACTCGATCAACGCGGGCGACGGCGACAATCTGATCACAACTCACGAGCGTTCAACCATCACCACCGGCGACGGCGACGATTCCATCACGGCGGGCGGTTGGTACTCTGCAATCTTCGCGGGCGACGGCGACAATCATATCGTCATCAACACCAGCTACGGCTCAACCGTCGAGACCGGCAACGGCAATGACATCATCGATCTCACTTCAACAACGGGCACCTCTTACATCACCACCGGCATAGGCAACGATAAGATCATCGGACTTGTCAGCGGCAGCACCATCAACGTAGCCGCCTCCGTCAGCTCCGTCACGAGCGGCAGCGATCTCATTCTCAACAATCGCTACGGCTCGATCACCGTCGAGGGCGGCGCCAATAAAAATTATAACATTGTGGTCGACGGCAGTATCGACACCACGCCCGCGCCCATCAACTTCGTCTACGATGAAAGCCGCACGTCGGTCACGGTCAATGCGACCTTCCACGGCTCAATCGATCCCGACGATTATGATTCGAGCGTCCGCCTCATCGACGCGAGTCAACTCACCGTCGGCACTTACATCAGCGGCAACGACAATGACAACACCATCATCAGCAGCAGTAACGGCGACACGTTGAACGGCGGCAGCGGCAGCGATGTGTTTGTGATCAACGGCAATGATCTCATCGTCGATTACTCCGCCGCGGACGATTCTATCAAGGTCGACGGCGATATCGACGGTTCGATCGAGAGCGGCAACGATGTAATATTGACCGTCGGCTCGAACACCGTCACGATCTCCAACGGCAAGGATCAAGAGATTAACATCATCGGCAACGGAGAATACATCGTCGGCACCGCTAAGGCGGACGTGCTCCGCGCGGGCGACGAGGGCGCGACGCTTGAGGGCTTGGGCGGCACCGATAAGCTCTACGGCGGCGACGGTCGAGACGTATTCGTTTGGACGGTCGGCGACGGCAACGATCAGATTTACAATTACGATGCCGAAGACGGCGACGTGATCAAGGTCAACGGCATGGAAGTGGCGATCGATGCGACGTACTTCAAAGAGAGCGGCAAGAAGCTCACGTTCAAACTCGGCAAGGAAAAGATCACCGTCAACGACGTGAAGGATAAGCCCGTGACCTTCGATTACGGCTCGGGCACGTTCACCTATAACGCGACGTTGGCGGAAGGCTTGACGTTGAGCAGTAACAAGAAGACGCTGACGGTTGAGGATCCGTTCGAGGGCTCGATCAATCTTGAGGCGGACTTCTCGTCGAAGGTCAAGACGGTCGACGCCACCACTCTGACCGATGAGATTTACATCGTCGGCAACAAGAAAGCGAATGTGATCTACGCGGGCATCGCGGGCTCGACGCTCGACGGCGGGCTCGGGTCGAACAAACTCTACGGCGGCGACGGCGAGGACGTCTTCATTCACAGCGGCGGCAAGGATCAGATCATTAACTACGAAGCCGACGACGGAGATCAAATTGTGCTCAACGGTTCGGTCGACAAGGTAACCGTGTCATCGAAGGACGTGAAGTTGAAGATCGGCAAGGGCACGATCACGATCAAAGACGTGACGGGCGAATCGGTCTGGCTCACGGACGCCGACGGCGAAACCAACGAATACGTCTTCACCAAGACCAACAACACCATGGACAAGGCGCGCGTCAGCGACGAGTTGAGCGAGATCATGGCGGTCGGTGAATCGAGCGTCGATCTGCCCGAGGAGAATCTGTTCGAAGGATATAAACTGTCGATGAAGGAATCGGCATTGAGCTCCGCGCGGAGCCGATCGAAAAAATAATTCCGATCGATCCCCAATAAAATGAGCCGTCGAGCATGCGCCCGGCGGCTTTTTTTTGGGTTGAACACGTCCGCTCCTCAATTCAAAGGTTATCTGAGCTCTTGTAAAAAGTGGCGCAGTTGCCGACCGTCTTCTTGCTCTCATACGCAACTGCATCGGCACGCTTATATAATTCCGTGAAAGTCACATCTTCCGAAGCGCTGAAGATTGCCGCGCCGAGCGAAATTGAAATCTTCCTGTCACCGAGTTCGGGAATGTCGATTTTGTCGATCAAACCGAAAATGCGGTTCACGACGATATTGGCATGCTCAACGTCAGTAACTACCACGGCATAAGCGGCAAATTCATCACCGCCGAGCCGCATCACTATATCTCCGTTGCGAAAACTTTTCTCCAAGCAATGCGCTATGGCTTTGATAACCTTGTCGCCAACCGCATGCCCGTAGTTGTCGTTTATGGACTTAAATTTGTCGGCATCGAGCAGGCAAAACATCCCTTCCGTACCTTCGGCTATCAAATCTGCAATGGCTTTCTCACCGCTCCCGCGATTTTTTAAGCCCGTCATGGCGTCCGTTTCGGAGAGATATACCAAGTGTTTTTCGCGGCGTTTTTCTTCATCAATCAATTCAACGGCAAACACTATCTGATTGAGGTCGGCAACCATGAAATATGCCTTGCACCAACCGTAATTCTTACTCAAAAACTCTTGATTTATCGCGTGACGAGAATTCATTCTGTCCTTCAAAGTGCTGAAGTCAATGAAACCGAGCATCTTATCCAAACTTTCTTCGTCCGTCATTTCCGTAACCGCACGTTTTAATTTTTCCGTCGCTGAATCGCCGTCTCGCACAAAAAATAAGTTTATATCCGGATTGTGGCTGAGTTCATGAATTACGTCATTCTTCAAGTCGATCAAGTGCATCGTTACGTATAATCCCGCGTGGCTGGCGATCCCATGCTTTTTCGCAGATTCCTCCACCTCGCGGTGTCCCCTTTTCAAGAAGATCTGCACAAACGCCAACAACGCAATCAATGCTACCAAGAAGCCCGCGGACATATAAAAAACTACGTTTGAAAAAGTGCTCTGCATATTTCCGGTGTCGCGCTGAATTACCAAATACCAATCAAAACTCGGCATGTATTTCGTCAAAATATATTTTCCGTCGACCTCGTTCATGATCAATTGGTCGCTGTTTTGATACGACATCAGATCGCTCAAATTTTTATTTTCAATTTCGCCGGACTCGCTTGCAATTTGAACAAGACCGTTTCTGTCCACGACATCTATTTTTATCTTATACATTCGTTCGTCGTTTTCGATTATGCGTTGAAGAGTCTTCATTTTAACGCCGACTCCGCAAATTCCCAGCAAATCGCCGTCGTAATCTCTTATGCGAGTGTTTACGAAAACGCCGAGCGACATGTTATCCGCCTCGTCGGTGTCAACGTTTATCATATAGTCAACGTCTTCGTTTATAATATTGCTGTACCAAACGTCGTGAGGGTCGTTTTCCAAATCCAATTTTTTTACCAAGCCGGTTGCCTGCCAATAATTTTTCGAGTGCTCCGATGCCAAAAAAGCACTGCTGCATTTCACTCTGTCTCGCATCAAGGTTAAATATTTTTTCATAATCGCAGTTTGTTCGGCTTCAGAGCGAGAGCTTTCCGTTTTCAAGCTCTCATGCAAGAATAAATCATTCGCCATCGATTGAGCTATGGCAACATTCTTCAGCAGTTCGTTTTGAACATTGTCATTAACTTCGGAGGCGATAACTTTTATAATTTCTTCCTCGTGTTGAGTTATTACCTCTCTCAAAATCAGGCAAGTTATCGAAATAGACATCACGGACACAATTGCAATCAGCGCTATCAACATTTTAGAGATACTCTTGTTCTCGGACAGATATCGGTTCATTTCAATCACCTTAAACATTTCAAACTTGGAATCGTTCATATCAACGTTTTTTTTTTTACCTTATTATATCGCTTTTAATATCGAAAGCAATAAAAAAATCCCCGGATTGCTCCGAGGATCAACGATTGAAATCAGTCTTCGGGGTCGGGGATCATGTCCGACGGTTTGAATTTGCCTTCCGCCTTCTTCAACGAGAAAGCCGCCGTCGCCGTGAACAGCACATCGCTCGACGAGTTCAACGCCGTCTCGCAACTGTCCTGCAACACACCGATGATGAATCCGATGCCGACCACTTGCATCGATATGTCACTGTCAATGCCGAAGCTCGAGCACGCCACCGGGATCAGCAATAACGAGCCGCCCGCCACACCCGACGCTCCGCACGCTCCGATCGTCGAGATCAAGCATAGGAGCAATGCCGTCGGCAGATCGACGCTGATGCCCATCGTGTACGCCGTCGCCAACGACAACACCGCGATCGTGATCGCCGCGCCCGCCATGTTGATCGTCGCGCCCAACGGGATCGAGATCGAATAGAACTCGGGGTCGAGCCTCAACCTCTTGCACAAATTCATGTTGACGGGAATGTTCGCCGCCGACGAGCGGGTGAAGAACGCATAAATGCCGCTCTCTCTCAACGTCGTGAGCACCAACGGATAAGGATTGACGCCGAGCTTGAGGAAGACGATCAACGGATTCATGATCAATGCAACCGAGAAGAATGCTCCCAACAGCACCGCCAGCAGTTTGGCATAACCGAGAAGAGTTTCGACGCCGCTGGTCGCGATCGAGTCTGCGACCAATCCCATGATGCCGAACGGCGCAAATCGGATCACCCATTGAACGACCTGCGTCACCGCCTTGGCAAGATCGGAAATGACATCGTGAGTGCCGTCGCCCGCCGGCTTCAACGCCAGCCCGATGATCACAGCCCACGCCAGTATGCCGATGTAATTGGCGGTCGTCAACGCGTGGATCGGATTGTCGACGATGTTCATGATCACGCGCTCGAGCACTTCAACGATGCCCGACGGCGGCGTGATGGTCGCGTCGCCGGTCTGCAACACCAATTGAGTCGGGAACATGAATGACGCGGCAACCGCCACCAGCGAAGCGCAAAACGTTCCGAGCATGTACAGCACAATGATCGGCTTCATGACTTTTGCGGGCTCCGCCTTCTGACTGAGCGCGTTGATGACCAGGACAAAGACGAGGATCGGTGCGACGCCCTTCAACGCATTGACGAAAAATCGACCGAAGACGGCAACGGTCGGCACGAGCGCGGGAAGAGTGAGCGCGATGATGATGCCGATGACGAGACCGATGGCGATCAATTTGATCAAAGCGGTCTCGCCGTAGAACTTGGTGACTTTGCGAATCAACAATACTACCTCCCAAAAAAGTAATCGACGGCATTTTACCACACTCGCGCCCTCGAAACAAACCAAAGATCATATCTCGCGCCCCATCCAAAAAAATTTAGCCCTCGAAAAAAATTTTAGCCCTCAAAATATGTTCGAGTCGAAGAAAAAGGCGTGGCGCCCCGTGAGCAACGGCGCTCCGCCCTGCTTTGTCGTCGCCCCAATTCAAACTTGAGCTCCGCTCCAAAATATGTTCGAGGCAAAGAAAAAGGCGTGGCGCCCCGTGAGCAACGGCGCTCCGCCCTGCTTTGTCGTCGCCTAAATTCAAACTTGGGCTCCGCTCCAAAATTTGTTCGAGGCAAAGAAAAAGGCGGGGCGCCCCGTGAGCAACGGCGCTCCGCCCTGCTTTATCGTCGCCCCAATTCAAACTTGAGCTCCGCTCCAAAATATGTTCGAGGCAAAGAAAAAGGCGTGGCGCCCCGTGAGCAACGGCGTTCCGCCCGGCTTTATCGTCGCCCAAATTCAAACTTGCGCTCCGTTCCAAAATATTTTCGGGTCGAAAGAAAAGGCGGGGCGCCCCGTGAACAACGGCGCTCCGCCTTTTCTTTTTATCAAACCATATTCAGCCGACGTAGATCAGTTGAGCGCAACCCTTCGACTGCTGAACCTCCCGCGCCTCCTCTTCGGTCTGAGCGGCAAGCGCCAGCTCCACCACCTTGCCTTCCGCGCGGATTTTTTTCGCAACCTCGATCGCCTCGCCGATCTTCGAGCCGTCATAGCCGACATATACATCTCGCGCCCGAGCATCTTCAATCAACCCTTGACGCTTGCGAGCGATCAACACCCGCTCGATCCCGATCGCAAATCCCGTCGCGGGACACGCCATCCCAAAATCCTTCAGCATGTGATCGTATCGTCCGCCGCCCGCCAACGAGTAGCCCAGTCCCGGCGCGTACGCCTCAAACACCATGCCCGTGTAGTAATTGAAATCGCGGATCAAGCCGAGATCAAATTTAATCTTGTCAGCCGCACCGTAGCTTTCCAGCAACCGATATATCTCCGTCAAATTCTCCAACGCTCGACGGCTCCGATCATTGTTCGCCGACCGTCCCGCTCGATTCAATACGTCTCGATCGCCATGCAGATAAGGCAACGCTTTCAACGTCGCCGCCGACTCACCGTCGAGGTTCAATCCGTCAACGAGCCGTTCAAGCCGAACGATGTTGTGCGTTTCGAGCGCCGATTTATATTCCGATTGCGTTTCGAGATCGAGCTTGCATTGATCCAGCAGCCCGTTGGCGAACTCGACCTGCCCGAGACATATTTCAAACTCGTCGAGCCCCGCAGACCTCAACGCCTCGACTGCCAACGCCACGATCTCCGCGTCCGCCGCCGTCGACGACGCCCCCAACAACTCAACGCCCGCTTGATAGAACTCGCATTGCCGACCGGGCAACGTCTGCTCGTATCGAAAGACGCTCGTGTTGTACGACAGTTTCAACGGCATCGGCTCGTCCTTCAATCGGCTCGACACCAGCCGCGCGATCGGCGTCGTCATCTCGTGGTGGAGCGCCAGCGTTCGATTGTTCCTATCAAACATCTTGAACATGTGAGGCTCGAGCGAGCGACCGCTGCCCATCGTCAACGTCTCAAGATATTCGAGCGTCGGCGTCACGACCTCCTCATAGCCGTACCGATTGAACAACTGCATGATCTTCTGCTCGACCGAACGCTTATTCGCCGCCGAGCGCGGTAAGAAATCTCGAGTGCCGTAGGGCGTTTCCAAAATCGTTTTCGTCAATATCGATCACTCCCTCAGAATCGTGATGTACTGCGGCGGCACATGCTCCGTCAGCCATACGCCGTTCACCGATTGATAAAATTTATATCCGTCGCGAGCCATCGATCCCGAATCAATTTTGCAGATCAGCGACGCTCCAACTCGACGCGCCGCCACCTTCCGCGCCGTCTTCACGTCGACCGACAGATGCACGTGCAGACGTTTCATCTTCGAAAGCCCGCTCTCCATGATCGACTTCTCGTTGCGCGCCAACGTCCCGTGGTAGAGGAACAACGGCGGCGCCATCTCCTCAAGCTCGACGTCGACCGCGCGCGAGTGCCCTTGATTGGCTCTGATCTTCGTCTTGTTGGCGTTGAACGAAAATCTCATCTTGTCGTTCTCGATCACCACACGCTCAAGCAGCACCGCGCTGATGTTCTTGCCGACCTTCCTGCAACCGTTGATCAGCTTATCGACATCAACCCAGCCGTGCGCGTCGAGCGTCACGCCGATCGTCTCGGGCTTGTGCCTCAACACCAGCGACAAGAATTTGCTCAGACTCTCGATCGACATCACGCTTCACCCGCGCGGAGAAATTCATCGAAGCTGTTATACACGCCCGCTGCCAACGCTCTGATCTCCTCCGTCGGCTCGACCTGATCAACGATCATGATCGTCGAGCAGCCCGCCGCATTGCCCGCCTTCACTCCGTTGAAACTGTCTTCGAATACGTAGCAATCGCGAGGATTGACGTTGATCCGTCCCGCCGCGAAGAGGAAGATGTCCGGCATGGGCTTTGAATGATCAAACTGTTGACCGCTGATCAATGCGTCGAAGTAATCAACGATGCCGACGCGCGCGAGATTCTTTTCGATCGTCTCAAGGTTAGAGCTCGACGCCACCGCCATTTTCACGCCGTTGGCTTTGAAATGCTCGAGCACTTCCTTCACGCCCGACATCAACAACAGCTCCTCCTCCGACCAGCGCTTGACGCGAGCGATCGTATGATCGAAGTACTCATTCTGATCGATCGTCGGAAAGATTTTGTGGATCACCCAGCGATTGGCGGCAGGCGAGCCGCCCATGCACAGGTGCCCCAGATCGGGATAACGTTCGAGTCCGAAGTCGTCGGCGGTCTCGACCCACGCTCTGGTGTAATATTTTTCGGTATCGACCAGCGTGCCGTCCATGTCAAAGATTGCGCCCTTCTTCAATTCAATCACCTCGCCCGCATTGTACATTAAGATTAATGTCTTTGCAAACGGCAAGCGATCTGATATACTGCAACAAATATTTTCAAGGAGAGTTGCCTCTTGTACCTCACGACAGATGAATTGCTCAACGCCACCGACGCTCGACTCGTGCGCGGCGGCGATAATAATTTCGGCAGTGTGATCACCGACAGCCGCAAGCTCAAGAGCGGCTGCCTGTTCGTTGCGCTCAAGGGCGATCGGTTCAACGGCGAAGATTTTGCGATCGAGGCGATCAATAAAGGCGCGGCGGGCGTGATCGTCTCAAGCGATTGCGATCCGAAAAATATTCCCGGGAGCGGCGTCGTGCTCACCGTCGATGACACTCTCAAAGCCTATCAGAAGTTGGCGGGCGTGTGGCGTTCGAAGTTCGACATTCCGATCGTGGCGATCACCGGCTCGAACGGCAAGACCACGACGAAGGATTTGACGGCGGCGGTTCTCTCGTCGCTCGGCGCGGTGCTCAAGACCGCTTCGAATTTCAACAATGAGATCGGTGTACCGCAAACTCTGTTCGAGCTCAACGAAAATCATCGGGCGGCGGTGATCGAGATCGGCATGCGCGGGCTCAATCAGATCAGACCGTTGGCGGCGCTCGTCCGTCCGACGATCGGGATCGTCACCAACGTCGGCGAAACTCATATCGAATTGCTCGGCTCGATCGAGAACATTGCTCGAGCCAAAGCGGAGCTCGTCGAATCGATCGAACCCGGCGGCGCAGTGATCCTCAACGCCGACGACGAAAATGTTTTGGCGATGAGAGCTCGCGTCAAGCCCGGCGTCAAGGTGATGACGTTCGGGCTCAAGCGCGACGCCGATATCAAGGGCAGCAATCTCGTGACGCGTCGGGCGTCGACCACCTTCACCGTCGATTACAACGGCAAGACTTATGACGCGGAAATTCCGATCATCGGTCGGCACAACGTGAGCAATGCGCTGGCGGCGATCGGCGCGGCGGTGTCGTTGGGGCTCAACCGTCAAGAGATCCGCGCGGGGCTTACGACGTTGGCGACGACCAAAATGCGTTTCGAGATCATTGATCGCAACGGACTGCAATTGATCAACGATGCGTACAACGCAAGTCCGGCATCGATGCGCGTGGCGATCAACACGACGGCGGAGATCGCCGAAGGTCGGAAGATCGCGGTGCTCGGAGACATGCTTGAGCTCGGGGAGCTTTCCGAAGACCTTCATCGATCGATCGGAAGTGATCTCGCCAAACATAATTTCAGCGTGGTGGTGACGTTCGGCAAGTTGGGACGATTGATCGCCGAGGGCGCGCGCGACGCCGGCATCGAAAACATTTTCATGGCGGACACTCATGAGGAGGCGGCGAATTACCTGAGGAGCATCTTGGCGTCGGGCGACACGATTTTATTCAAGGGCTCGCGGGCGATGCGCATGGAGAAGATCATCGAGCTCATTTGAGGTAACACTGATGGACGCACGAGAGGTAACCAAATGGCTGGCGGCGTTCGCGTTTATAGTGGGCGCCTACTTTTTGTTCGATCAACTGATCGGGCGCGGCTCGTATGCATTTGGGATCACGCGAGCGATGCGCGGCGAGTTCGTGACGGTGCAGGCGCAGGTGGTAATGATTTCGAGCGGCAAAGGTCATGTGTTTCCGATCCTCAAGGACCCGAGCAATCAGAAGGCGATCAATGCGGTGCTGTTTCGCAACGACGACGCGCCCGAAGAAAATCTCATGCAGAGGGAGTTGCTTGAGGCAAAACGTTTGGACGGCACGCTCGTGACCATCGAAGGCAAGGTCGAAATCTACAATGAAGAGCTCGAGATCATAATCGGGAAGGTCTATTGACATGGAATTGATCGTGCTGGTCGTGATCCCGAGCCTGTTTATATTGTTCTTCCCCGTGCCGTTGATATCGGTGCTGTTGAGCATCGCCGCCGGCACTCGTCTGTGCGATATCTTTTGCAATCGATGTCGAGCGAACCTCGTCAAGACCGTCGAGCTGTGGAGTTTGGGCGGAGCCGGCATGTCGTTCGCCGTCGTCGTCTACGTCGGCGATCCGCGATTGCGCGCCGCATTGATCTACTTCTCCACGATGCTTGCCGCCAAGTTTATCATCTCGTTCATCGTCTGCCGGGAACACGGCAGTGCTCGAACATTTGAGACGATGCGATCGCTCAACACTCAACTGCTGCAGTCGCTCTATCGATTGAAGACCGAGCACGAGTTGATAATATCGAGGGACGATTGCCCGCAAGAGGAGCTGGCTCGTCATCTGGTCGACAAGCGGCGGCAGTTGCATGAGCTTGAACGGCAGTACGCCGAGCAGATCAAACTGTTGACGTTGCGGCTCGACGATCTCAACGATGAAAACCGTCGCAAGATGCACGGGATTGAGTTGCAACGCGAGGAGGCTCAGCAGATCATTTTCGATCTCCAAGAGAGACTTGATCGAGCGCATGATCGATTGGAACGTTCGACCGAATGTCATGTGCTCGACGGGAAATCGCTCGATGCTCAAGAGGTGCGTCGATGGTTTGAAGAAGCGTTGCGTCGGACGGAGCATGAGCTTGACATATTTTCGCCGTGCATGTCGTTCAAGGTGGTGCGGTCGATCAAGCCGCAGTTGAGGGAATTGCTGTCAAACCCGTCGATCACGATCAAGATTCGCTACAGCGTTTGCGATCAGTCCGACGCGCGCAACAAGATCACTCAGAAGGTGGCGAAGATGCTACGCAAGGAGTTCAAGCATTATCCGAACTTCGAGATGTATCGGGACGAGGCGCGGGCGAAATTATTTATCTGCGACGAGAAATTTTGTGTGGCGTCGGGCTTCAACGTGTTGTCGTTCGAAGGCTCGTTCGATGATGATATCGGCGGCGAGTACTCTGAAAATCTTGAGACGTTGAGGGCGTATCGCGCCAAGTATTTTGATTTCAAAGGGGAGAGTTCATAATCAATGACAGATTTATTGACGGCGGCGGCGATCGCGTTGGGCGTGGTGCTGTTGCTCGGACCGTTGAGCATTCCGATCTTGCATCGATTGAAATTCGGACAGAGTATCCGCACCGAAGGACCGGCGTCGCATCAGAAGAAGAGCGGCACGCCGACGATGGGCGGATTGATTTTGATCGCCGGCATAACCGTCGCGACACTGTATGCGGCGCCGTGGTCGACGGAGATCATGTTGGCGCTGTTCATCATGCTCGGGCATTTCGTGCTGGGCTTCCTCGACGATTACATCAAGGTCGTCAAGAAGCGCAACCTCGGCTTGAAAGCTCGACAGAAATTATTGGGGCAGATCATCATCGCGGCGGTGACGTTGCTGATCGGCTCGACGATGCTCGACATCGACACCACCATTTGGATCCCGCTCACGCATGTCGAGCTTGATATCGGCGCGTTCTATTATGTGCTGGTGGTGCTGGTCTTGATCGGCACGACGAACGCGGTCAATCTCACCGACGGGCTTGACGGGCTGGCGTCGGGTTGCATGGCGGTGGCGGCGAGTTGTTATGCGGTCGTCTGCATTTTGATGAACCATTTCGAGCTGGCGATCTTCTGTGCGGCGACGGTCGGGGCATGCGTCGGCTTCCTCCGATTCAATTTCCACCCGGCGAAGGTTTTCATGGGCGACACGGGATCGCTGGCGTTGGGAGGAGCGTTCGCGGCGGCGGGCATCTTGACGCATACCGAGCTGCTGTTGATCGTGATCGGAATGATCTTCGTGTGCGAGGCGTTGTCGGTGATCATTCAAGTGATCTCGTTCCAAACGACGGGGCGGCGCGTGTTCAAGATGAGCCCGTTGCATCATCACTTCGAACTGAGCGGCTGGTCGGAGCTGAAGGTTGTGTTCGTGTTCTGGACGGTCGGGTTGCTGTTCGGATTGTTGGGGCTGGCGATGGTCTGAGGAGGATTTGATTGATGGATTTGACCGGGAAAAAAATTTTGGTGATCGGCGCGGGCATCAGCGGATTTGCGGCGGCGAAGATCGCTCGACGGTTGGGCGCGGAGGTTGCGTTGAGCGATGCCAAGCTCGAAACCGATCTCAAATATGATTTCGACGAGTTGAGGCGATTGGGGATCGAATTGAAATTCGGTCGACAGACGGACGATCAGCTTGACGGAGTTGATCTGATCATCGTGTCGCCCGCCGTCCCGTTGAGGATTCCGTTATTAAAATCTGCTTCCGCGCGGGGCATCGAGGTAATAAGCGAGGTCGAGCTTGCATATAATTTGGCGCGATCGCCAATCTGTGCGGTGACGGGAACCAACGGCAAGACCACGACGGTGACGCTGCTCGGTTTGCTGCTGTCGACGGCGTACGAGAAGGTTGGGGTCGGCGGGAACATCGGCGTGGCGTTATCGGAAGTGGCGCTCGAGGTAGGCGAAGGCGGTTGCATCGCGGCGGAGATATCGAGCTACCAGATGGAGGCGACGAAACACTTTCGCCCGCGGGTGTCGGCGATCCTCAACGTGACGCCCGATCATTTGAAGCGGCATGGGTCGATGGAAGTGTATCAGGCGATGAAGGAACGCATCTTCGCGCAGGAGGAGCCGACGGATTATCTGGTGCTGAACTTCGACGACGAGAGGACGCGCGGCATGATCGATCGGGCGCCGTGTCGAGTGTATTACTTCAGTCGGACGACGGAGCTTGACGAAGGCGCGTTTGTGCTCGACGGCGAATTGGTGATCAAGCTCGACGGACGGATTGAACGGCTGTGCTCGATCGCCGAGCTTGGGATCAAGGGCGCGCACAATGTTGAGAATGCGTTGGCGGCGTCGATGGTGGCTCGATTGGCGGGCGCGACGGCGGAAGGCATGCGCAAAGTATTGATGGAGTTCGCGGGCGTGGAGCATCGGATCGAATTTGTGCGGGAGCTCGACGGCGTGAAGTACTACAACGATTCGAAGGCGACGAACACCGATTCGGCGATCAAGGCGCTTGAGACGTTCGACGGGAAGATCATTTTGATAGCGGGCGGCGACGACAAGGGCACGGACTTGACGGACTTCATGCAATTGGTGAAGGCGCGCGTCGATGAATTGATCCTTGTCGGCGATGCGGCGGCTCGATTCAAGCAAGCGGCGGTTGATAACGGCATCGACGTCGGGACGATCCATGAGGCGGGCTATTCGATGGAGCGCGCGGTTGAGATCGCTCGTGAGATCGCGAAGGCTGATCAGATTGTGCTGTTGTCTCCGGCGTGTGCGAGCTTCGACATGTATGACGGCTTTGAACAGCGCGGACGAGATTTCAAGCGGTTGGTCAACGAGTTGGGAGTCGAACGATGAAGATCATAATGAGCGGCGGCGGGACGGGCGGACACATTTACCCGGCGTTGACCTTGTTGCGCGCCGTCCAATCGAAAATCCCCGAGGCAGAATTTCTCTACGTCGGCACCGAACACGGGCTGGAGGCTGACATCGTTCCGAAGGAGGGTGTTCCGTTTCGAGCGCTCGATCTTGCGGGCGGCTTTGAACGACACTTTACTCTGGAGAATTTCAAACGAGCAGCCAACGCGATCCTGTCGATCAAGAAGGCGGGCGCGATCGTCAAGGAGTTCAAGCCCGATGTTGTGGTGGGAACGGGCGGCTATGTCTGCGGACCGATCCTTCTCGCGGCGTCGCTCGAACACGTTCCGACATTGATCCAAGAGCAAAACGTTGTGGCGGGGATCACCAACAAAATTTTATCGAAGTTCGTCACGAAGATCGCGGTCGGGTCGGAGCGTGCGCTGAAAAAATTTCCCGCCGACAAGACGACTTACACCGGCAATCCGATCCGTCGGGCGGTACTCGAGGGCACTCGCGCCGAAGGACTTGCCGCTTATAATTTCGTTGACGATAAGCCCGTGGTGCTGATCTCGGGCGGCAGTCGGGGCGCGCGCTCGATCAATCGTGCGATGATAGAGGTGCTGGCGCATGCGTCGACGGACGGCTCGATCCAATTCCTTCACGTGACGGGTCGGGGCGAGTACGATGATGTTACGGCTCGATTGAAGGACGCGGGCGTTGAGCTCAATTCGCTTGATCACATTCGCGTTGAGCCCTACCTCTATGACATGCCGCGGGCGATGGCGATGGCTGATCTTGCGGTGTTTCGAGCGGGCGCGACGGGTTTGGCGGAGCTGACGGCGCGCGGTGTGCCGTCGATCCTGATCCCGTACCCGTTTGCGGCGGAGAATCATCAAGAGTTCAACGCGCGGGAGCTGGTTGAGGCGGGCGCGGCTCGAATGATCCTCAACAAAGATTTGACGTCAGAAGGCTTGGAACGATTGATCAAAGAACTGATAGGCGAGCGGGATCGGTTGCGGTCGATGGCGGAGGCGAGCAAACGGCTCGGGCGTCCGCAGGCGGCTGACACCATCGCCGACATGATCATTGCACTGTCGACAGGAGGGAGATGAACACGATGGAGGCTCGCGCTTGCTACGAGATCATCGAAGGGGTGAAATATATTAGGGCATCCGATTCTCTCAATCACAGTACGATTGCAACAAGGATCATCTGTGCCTTCATGGATTACTTGTCGGAAAGAAATTGCGGCGGGGTGTTTAGCGGCGGCGTATCCTTCGACGCCGATAATTTTCTGATCCCCGATGTCTCGATCGTTTGTGATCTCTCGATTGCGGATCGGTACGGCAATATCAACGGCGCCCCCGACCTCTGCGTTGAGATCATTTCCCGTTCGAGCGTGCGTCGGGATCGCGGCAAGAAGAAGGACATCTACGAGCGCAACGGCGTCAAGGAATATTGGATTATCGATCAGATTAGCAAGTCGATCGAGGTGTATCATCTGATCGAGGGTCGATATAAGCTCGACGATGTCTATCAAGTGTACTCGATGAAGGAGTGGGAGGCGCTTGAGCCCGAAGAGCGCGCCGAGGCAAAATTCGAGATCAAGGTGTCGCTGTTCGATGATCTGCTCGTCGATGTGAGAGAAGTGTTCCGCTGGTGGGGCGAGTCGTTGCCCGTCTACGAGCGATAAATTTTTGGTCGACAGGAGGGAGATGACTTCCGATGAGAATATTTTTTTTCGTGTTGCTGATGATGTTTATGTTATCGCGCCCGACGTTTGCGGCGCCGTCGATAGAGATCACCGACGACCGAGCGTCGCCCGCGTACTGGCTCAAGTCCGACGGCGATAAAGTGCTCGTCGAGCCGTCGAAGATACGTCAATTCAATTACCACGTGCGCATTCGCGATCCGTACTCGAGCAGTTTGAGACGACTGCCGCCTCAACTCTCCGCCTCCGCCGTTCAAGCGCGGCTCGATCTGGCGAGCAAGGACAACGATTATAAAGTCACCGAGCCCGTCAAGGTGCAGCACGCCGTCACCGTCCGCCGCACCAACGTTCGCGCTCAACCTCAACCGTGGAACGGCGACAACTACGACGGTCTTCAGGGCACCGCGCTCGATCCCGCTGAAGCCGTCGCCGTCCTGATCTCGAGCCGCGACGGAAAATTTTTCTTCTGTCAAACGCGAAACTACGTCGGCTGGATCGATCGCAACGACCTCGCCTTCACCGATGAGGTCACTTGGCTCTCGTACGTCGCGCCCAAAGATTTTCTGGTGGTGGTCGATAACAAGAAGACCGTCGACGTCAAAGGCAGTAAGCTGTTGTTCCAGATGGGCGCGGTCATTCCTCTGATGCAAGTGTCGCTCGAAGACGTGCCCGAGCCCGAAGATTACTCCGGCATCGACTTCACCGGCGCCATGGTTTCGATCGGGATTCCCGCGTTCCCGCGTCCGATCACCAATCACGTCGAGAACACCGCTTGGATCGCTCGACTGCCGATCTCGGTCAACGGTCGTCTCAAAGAAGTCTATGTCACCGTTCCCGACGACGATTCGATCAATCATGGTTGGCTGCCCTGCACTCAAAATAATTTCGTCAAGCAGGCGTTCAAATTTCTCGGCGACGAATACGGTTGGGGCGGGCTCAATGACAGCGTCGATTGTTCGTCGTTCGTCGGCGACGTGTATCGCTCGATGGGCATTCAACTGCCGCGCGACTCCAATTGGCAGGAGGCGGTGATGCCGATCGTTTCGGTCTTCAATGACGTCGGCACCGATATGCGTTATGACATCGTCAAGCGCGCGCCGATCGGTTCATTGCTGTTCAAGCGCGGGCATGTGATGATGTACCTGGGGCAGGACAAGAGCGGGACGCCGCTGGTGATCCACTCGGCGAGCAGTTATGTTCGCAACGGCGAGAAGATTTTCATCCGCAAGGTGATCGTGAGCGACCTTCGCTATCAAGGGACGGCGGGCGTCGAGACGATCGATCAATTGACGGGCATCGCGGCGGTGACGAACGGAGGTTGAACCATGGCAAAAAAATTTGATGGCGGCGATGTGAAGATCGATAAGGCGATCCTCTACGAGGCGGCGCTGCTTCTGCTCAACAGCGTCGAGCTTCAACTGTCGTACATCGACGAGACGAATGTTTATTCGAAGTATAAGTTGCTCGACATGCTGACGGCGCTGGGTCGACCGAATCATTTCAAGGAGCGGATCAAGTGGGCGCCGATGGATCGTTGGGAGAATGCGACGGGCGAGTTCGGGCTTGCGCCGACCAATCCGATCATGGTCGATGACAGCATCGGATATCTGTCGTACCTGTCGCACCTTCGTTGGGACGGCAAGCCGGTGGTGTTCTTCGGCGGCGGCATGTCGAACGATGCTGTGATGGGCGCGCATGTGTTCTCGCTCGACGGCAAGCACCTTGACGAGTTGCACTTCGACGTGTTTCACCGCTACCAATCGAAGAGCGTTCCGCGCGGATATACGTGGGCGGAGAAGGCGGACGGCTTGACGGGAACGATCTGCGTGATCCAAGAGAAGTTCGCCGACACGGTTGATCTGATTTACAGGGACGCGGTAGAGATGTTCGACGTGGCGGCGGTCAGTCCTCATCTTTCGAAATTCGACGTGGAGGCGGCAAGTCGCACATGGGAGGAGTACAAGAGATCGAGCTCACGGGGCTGACGAGCGAAGGGCAAGGCGTTGGCAGGCTCGAGGGCTTGACGGTGTTTGTTGATGGCGGGCTGCCGAGCGAGCGGGTGGCGGTATCGATCGTTGAGCGCAAAAAAAATTATGCGGTGGGGCGCTTGACAGAGATCATCGAGCCGAGCGTTGAGCGGATTGAGCCGCGCTGTCCGCTTGCTCAAAGATGCGGCGGCTGTCAGCTGCAGCACATGAATTATGCGGCGCAACTGAATTGGAAGCGGCGACGAGTGATCGATGCGATTGAGAGGATCGGGAAGCTCGAGGTCGAAGTTGAGCCGACGATTGGCATGGCTGATCCGTGGCGTTATCGAAACAAGATGCAATTCCCCGTCGGGCGTTCGAAGGACGGATTGTTGATCGGCTGTTACGAGACGCGGACGCATGAAATCGTCGACACGAACGAGTGTTTGATCCAACGGTCGGCGAATGATGATATGCTCCGCGCGGCGCGACGAGTGCTTGAACGGTTCAACATCAGTGCTTATGACGAGGATCGGCACGTCGGAGTGATGAGGCATGTGATGGGGCGTGTGGGCGCCGACGGCGAGACGATGTTGGTTTTGGTGACGGCGACGAATGAGTTGCCGCACTCGAAAGCGATCGTCAGGGCGTTGAGGGAAGAACTGCCGCACGTGACGACGATCCAACAGAACGTGCAGACGTATCGAAACAATGTGATCTTGGGGCGTGAGACGCGAGTGCTGTATGGCGCGCGAACGATCCGCGATCGGCTCAACGGGTTGCGGTTCAACATCTCGGCGCGCTCATTCTTCCAAGTGAACACGACGCAAGCGGAGCGGTTATATTCGACGGCGATCGAATTTGCGGGATTGAGCGGACGAGAATTGTTGGTTGATGCGTATTGCGGGACGGGGACGATCACGTTGTCGATGGCGCGGCGAGCGCGGCGAGCGATCGGGATTGAAGTGGTGTCGACGGCGGTGAACGATGCGCGACTCAACGCTCGAGAGAACGGGATCGGCAACGCGGAATTTATATTGGGAGATGTGGAGCGTGTGGTGCCGCGGCTGGTCGATGCAGGAGTTGAAGTGGTGGTGATTGATCCTCCGAGGGCGGGTTGCGATGCGCGGGTGTTGAGATCGTTGGCGGCGATGCGCCCGTCGAAAATAATATATGTGAGCTGCAATCCGGCGACGTTGGCGCGAGATTTAAGTATATTGTCGAGCTTGGGATATCGAACAAAAAAAATCCGTCCGGTGGACATGTTCCCGATGACGGCGCATGTTGAGTCGGTGACTCTGCTCGAACCGAAGTAGAAAAAGGCGTCGCCGCTTTCGAAGTGAGCGGACGACGCCGGCATTTTCAGTTGGTGCCAATAATTTTTGAGCCCCGTCATATTGTCGACAAAAAAAGAGGAGCGCGCCGCCCCAAGCAGAAGGCGGGCGCTCCGATCTTTCGCCGCCGCCCCTCAATCGTTGAGCTTCAGTTGGTGCCAATAATTTTTGAGCCCCGTCATATTGTCGACAAAAAAAGAGGAGCGCGCCGCCACGCGAGCAGGCGGGCGCTCCTACCTTCCGCCGTCGCCCCTCAATCGTTGCGCGCTGACATAAATTCAGGGCGAGCCGTCGGCTTCGAAGGCGGACGCCCTTTTATTCTGCGTCACCCCAAAAATTTTTTGTTCAAAGGATCGGGAGCGAGCCGCCCCGTGAGCAGGCGGGCGCCCTTTTCTTCCGCCGCCGCCCCTCAATCGTTGAGCTCTGATCATGGACAAGGGCGAGCCGTCGGCTTCGAAGGTGGGCGCCCTTTTTTCATCGCTGCCCTAAAGTTTTCGCCGCTCACTTTCGTTGAGCCAACATCCACGGTGAAGGGCGAGCCGCCGGAGTCGAAGGCGGGCGCCCTTTTTTCATCGCTGCCCTAAAGTTTTCGCCGCTCACTTTCGTTGAGCCAACATCCACGGTGAAGGGCGAGCCGCCGGAGTCGAAGGCGGGCGCCCTTTTTTCATCGCTG
>JAFUXN010000010.1 GCA_017477125.1 Selenomonadaceae bacterium | reverse complement strand
TCGCTCAAAAAATTTATCGTCGGCTGTGGAGAACAAAAGAGCGGGCGCCCTGCGTGGAAGGCGCCGCCCTTATCCTTCGCTCCCAAAATTTATCGTCGGTCGCGGAGAACAAAAGGGCGGGCGCCCCATGAGCACGGCGCCGCCCTTATCTTTCCCTTCGATCCATAAATTTATCGTCGGCGATGGAGAACAAAAGGGCGGGCGCCCCATGACCACAGCGCCGCCCTTCCCTTCGCTCAAAAAATTTATCGGCGGTCGTGGAGAACAAAAGGGCGGGCGCCCCATGAGCAAGGCGCCGCCCTTTATTTTTATTCGTAGCTCCAAACAATTTTATTTCAATGCCGTCTGCAGAGTCGACATGTTTTCGAGCATGCGTTCAATATAATCATCAGCATGGTCGGGCGTCGATTCTCCGGTGACGATCGGATCGAGCGGATAAATTTTTGCGCCCGTCTCTCGAGCGATCGTCTCTGCCGCCTTCGGCGAGTACTGCGGCTCGGTGAAGATCACTTTCGTATCGACGCCTTTGAGCTTCTCGATTATCTCCTCGAGCTCTTTGGGCGTGGGTTCCGTCCCGGGCTCGCGTTCGACCACCGCCACGACGTTGAGATCAAATTCCTTTGCGAAGTACGGGAACGCCTCATGGAACGTGACGATATCCTTGTGCGGCAGGAAGTCGAGTTCGTTATGCATCTGCTCCCGCAACGCATCGAGCCGCGTGACGTAATCGAGCGCATTTTTTTTGTACTCGAGCGCGTGATTGGGATCGAGTTCCGACAATCGATTCGACAGCTCGATCACCTGCCGCTTGTCATACGTGACGCTCAACCAGACGTGCGGATTGATCTCGCCGTCCTCGACGATCGGAGAAATATCATCGACCTTCGACAAATCGATCACCTTGAGGTCGGGCTGATTATCAATGACCTTATCGAGAAAACTTTCCATGCCGAAGCCGTTGACGACAAAAATATCGGCGGTCTCGAGCGTCTTCATGTCCTCGGTGGTCAATTGGTAATCGTGGAGGCAACCGACTTGCGGCTTGGTGAGGTTGACGACCTCGACATCGTTGATGCCCTTGGCGAGATTGATCGTGTCGAGATAAATCGGATAGAACGACGTGACGATGCGGAGCTTGCCGTCGGTTCCCTTACCTCCGCCGCAACCGACTATCAGCATGCTCAACGCGACGAGGATCAGCGCAAAGATTTTCCTCATCACGAGCGATATTCCTCGGCGAGTTTTTTGAACAGCGGCAGCGACCGTTCGATCGTTTCTGTCTTGATGCAATACGCCGCGCGGAAATGTCCCGCACAACCGAAATCTTTGCCCGGCACGAGCAGCAGATCATATTTCTTGGCGCGCTCGCAGAAGGCATAATCGTCGGGCTCGAGCGCTTTGGGGAACAGGTAGAAGGCGCCTTGAGGTTTGACGCATTCGAAGCCGGCATCGATCAAACCGTCGTAGAGGAGTTTGGCATTCTTGCGATAGGTTGAGATGTCGGACGGTCGACCCGCGCACTTTGCGATGACCAACTGCCACAGAGAAGGCGCGTTGACATGAGTGAGCACTCGAGCGGCGCCGGCGATCGCTCCGTAGACGCGATCGAACTCGACGATCTTGTTGGGCACGACGATATAACCGATGCGCTCGCCCGGCAACGAGAACGATTTACTGAACGAGTAGCACACGAGCGTGTTGTCGTAATGGTTGGGGATATAGGGAACGTCAACATCGTAAGCGAGTTCGCGATAGGGCTCGTCGCTGATGATGAAGATGGGCTTGCCGAACTCTTGAGCCTTCTGCTCGAGGATCGCGGCGAGCTTTTTGATTGTGTCGAGAGAGTAGACGGCGCCGCTGGGATTGTTGGGCGAGTTGACGATGACGGCTTTGGTGTGCGGAGTGATGAGCTTGGAGAACTCGTCGAAGTTGATTTGGAAATCGGCGGGTTGAGCGGGGACGACGACGAGCTTGCCGCCGACGCTCTCAACGAAACATTTATACTCGGGGAAGTAGGGCGCGAAGGCGATGAACTCATCATCGGGCTCTGCGAGCGCTTTGAACGAGATGGTGATGGCGGCAGCGGCGCCCGCGGTGATGAACAGATTCTTGGCGCTGAAGTCGGTACCGAACCGCTCATTGATCGATTGAGCGACGGTTTGACGGACGGTCGGATTGCCGGGCGCGACGGTGTAGCCGTGGATCGCCGACGGCTCCATGGTTTGAAGAATATCGATGGCGGCGTCGCGAACGAAGTCGGGCGTGGGGACGTTGGGGTTGCCGAGGCTGAAATCAAAAATATTTTCCTCGCCGACGACCGCCGCGCGCTGACGTCCAAACTCAAAAATGGTTCTGATGGTCGACTTGCGCGTGCCGAGCTCATACATCTTCTCTGCTATCATAAATCTTGCCTCCGGTATCATTACACATTAAATTCCATGGCGATCTCGTCGCAGTTGGGGAACTTCGGGCAATCGATGCACTCTCGCCAAATCTTATGCGGCAACTCGTCCTTGGTGATCGTTCGAAAGCCCAACGTTTGGAAGAACCCGGGCTTATACGTCAGCGTAAAAAATTTCTTCACGCCGAACGCCTTGCCCTCGTCGATCAGCCGTCGAACGATCGCGCCTCCGATCCCGCGTCGAGTGTGATCGCGGTCGACCGCCATCGATCGAACTTCGGCGAGCTCGTTCCAAGTGACGTGCAACGCGCCGACGCCGATCACCTTGCCGTCCTCGACCGCCACGATCATTTCTCGGATCGTCTCGTAGAGAATACTGCGCGACTTCGACAGCATCACTCCCTCGGCGGCGTAATCATTTATCAACTTGAAAATCGTTTCGATGTCGTCAAAGGTGGGTTTGCGATAAATTATATCTGACATGAAGTACTCCCTTGAAAAAATTTCCCTTTATGATAGACTGCCGTTGACAGCGCGTCAAGCAAAATCTTAATTCGGAGGACTGATCTCGATGTGGAAAAAATTTTTGGCGCTGAGCACATTGTTGATGATCACGCTGATGACGGGTTGCGGCGACGAGAAAAATTCTTCGGGAAGCTCGACGGAGTTCATCAATGTTTCGTACGATCCGACGCGGGAACTGTTTGCGGCGTACAACTCTGCGTTCGAAGTGGCGTGGAAGGAGATCAGCAAGCGCGACGATGTGGAGTTCAAGCATTTGCATGGAGGCTCGGGCAAGCAGGCGCGGCTGGTGATAGACGGGCTCGAGGCGGACGTGGTGACGCTGGCGTTGGCGGCGGACGTTGATGAGATACAAGAGGCGGGCTTGATCGACAAAGGTTGGATCAATCGGTTCCCGAACAATTCTGCGCCGTACACTTCGACGATCGTCTTCCTGGTGCGCAAGGGCAATCCGAAGGACATACGCGATTGGGACGATCTGATCCGCGACGACGTGTCGATCGTGACGCCCAACCCGAAGACGTCGGGCGGCGCGCGATGGAATTACTTGGCGGCGTGGGAGTATGCTCGACAGAAGTACGACGGCGACGAGCAACAGATACGAGCGTTCATCAAGAAGCTGTTTGAAAATGTGGTGGCGCTCGACAGCGGGGCGCGCGGCTCGACGAATTCATTTGTGATCAGCAAGAAGGGCGATGTGCTGATCGCGTGGGAGAACGAAGCGCTGTTGGGATTGAAGGAGGCGCCGAACGATTACGAGCTGGTGACGCCGAGCCTGAGCATCTTGGCTGAGCCGTCGGTGGCGGTGGTCGATAAGGTAGTCGATCGCAAAGGGACGAGGCGGATCGCGGAGGAGTACATTCGATATCTGTACTCGCCCGAGGGGCAAGAGATCGTGGCGGCGAACTTCTATCGACCGAGAAATTCTGCGGTGCTGGCGAAATATCGAGACGTGTTCAAGCCGCTGACGCTGGTGACGATCGATGATGCGTTCGGCGGTTGGACGAAAGCTCAACGCGAACACTTTGCCGACGGCGCCATCTTTGATCAGCTCTATCGAAAATAAAATTGTGATCCGCTCCGCGCGGATTTTTTTTTGCTTGACAACCGAGATCAAAACGATTACCATGCGGCGCATATCATTTTAGTATGTCATTGATTGGAAGGAGCGATCCTCATGTTGAGCAAACGACTGAAAAAAATATTTGGCGCGGCTCTCGGAGCAGTGTTGGCGATGGGAATGATGACGGGCTGCGGCGGTCAAGAGCAAGCGGCGACGAGCGACGGAGCCAAGGAGATTCTCAACGTGTCATACGATCCGACGCGTGAGTTGTTCGCGGCGTATAACGAGAAGTTCAAGCCGCATTGGAAAGACACCACCGGAGAGGACATAACGATCAATCAATCGCACGGCGGCAGCGGCAAGCAGGCTCGCTCGGTGGTCGAGGGGCTTGAGGCGGACGTGGTGACGCTCGCGCTC
The DNA here is from genome assembly GCA_017477125.1 of Selenomonadaceae bacterium. GTDB lineage: Bacteria > Bacillota > Negativicutes > Selenomonadales > Selenomonadaceae > Quinella. Next base: position 32,354 of record JAFUXN010000010.1, on the reverse strand, counting down.
GCCTACGATGTCGATGAGATTCAGAACGCGGGCTTGATCAAGAGCGGCTGGCTTGAAAGATTCCCCGATAACTCCGCGCCGTACACCTCGACGATCGTCTTCCTCGTTCGAAAAGGCAATCCGAAGGGCATACATGATTGGGACGATCTGATCCGCGATGACGTGTCGATCATCACGCCCAACCCCAAGACGTCGGGAGGCGCGCGATGGAATTACCTGGCGGCATGGGAGTACGCTCGACAGAAGTACAACGGCGACGAGCAGCAGGTTAGAGCGTTCATCAAAAAGTTGTTCTCGAATGTGGCGGTGCTCGACAGCGGAGCGCGCGGGTCGACGACTTCATTCGTGCAGCGCGGGCAGGGCGACGTGTTGATCGCTTGGGAGAATGAGGCGCTGTTGTCGTTGAAGGACGCGCCCGATGATTATGAGATCGTCACGCCGAGCTTGAGCATCTTGGCTGAGCCGTCGGTGGCGGTGGTCGATGAGGTTGTCGATCGGAAGGGCACGAGGCGGATCGCCGAGGAGTACATCAGATATCTGTACTCCGACGAGGCGCAGAATGTCGCCGCTCAAAATTTCTATCGACCGCGCAACTCTGAGGTGCTTGCCAAGTACAGCGACGTTTTCAAGCCGTTGACGCTGGTGACCATCGATGAAGCATTCGGCGGTTGGACGAAGGCGCAACAGGAGCATTTTGCCGACGGCGGCACCTTCGATCAGATCTATCAGAAATAAAAAAGGCGTCCGCCCTCTCGAAGTAAGGGCGTCCGCCATTGTAGGATCAAAACCGTAGGTTTAAGGGGCGGGTGGGCGGGAGTGAAAAATTATGAGCGATAAAAAAATTATCCCGGGCTATCACCTGACGCTCGGAATCACAATGTTCTTCGTGTCGCTGTTTCTGTTCATTCCGCTCGCCGCATTCCTGCTCTACTCGGCGGGCATGGGGCTCGAGAAGTTTCTGCAAGCCGCCACCGATTATCGCAACGTCCACGCTTACCTTTTGAGTTTCGGTTGCGCGTTCGCCGCCGCGGTCATCAACTGCGTCTTCGGATTGATCCTCGCGTGGGTGCTCGTCCGATACGATTTCAAGGGCAAGCGGATCATGGACGCCATGATCGATCTGCCGTTCGCATTGCCGACGGCGATCGCGGGCATCGCTCTGACGACACTCTACGCAGAAAACGGTTGGGTCGGGCAATTCTTCTACGCAATCGGAATCCCGTCGGCGTTCTCGCCCATGGGGATCACCATCGCGCTGATCTTCGTCGGCATTCCGTTCGTCGCGCGCAGCGTTCAACCGGTGCTCAAGGAGCTCGACCCGCAATTGGAAGAAGCGGCTCAACTGTTCGGCGCCGACAACCTGACGATCTTCCGTCGAGTGATCCTGCCCGAGCTCGTGTCGCCGTTGATGACAGGCTTTGCGTTGGCATTCTCGAGAGGGATCGGCGAATACGGATCGGTTGTGTTCATCGCGGGCAACATGCCTTTCGAAACCGAAATCGCTCCGTTGATGATCATGACCAAGCTCGAGCAGTTCGATTACCAATCGGCGGCGGCAATCGCAATCGTCATGATGGTGCTGTCGCTGGCGATCCTGTTGTCGATCCACAGTTGGCAATCGCATAAGTTGAGATCGATCGGCGCAATCAATTAGGAGGTGAGCTCAATGCGCGAACCGAAATCAATTCGTCGGCTGTTGATATTCCTCGCGGCGGCGTTCCTGTTCCTCATGTTGATCCTGCCGTTGATACTCGTCGCCGTCGAAGCGCTATCCAAAGGTTGGAGCGTCTACATTCAAGCGCTGACCGAACCATATGCAATCAAAGCGCTCGGCTTGACCATCGAAGCGACAGTGCTTGCCGTCGCGCTCAATACGATCTTCGGCATCGCGTCGGCGTGGCTCCTGACCAAATTCGACTTCAGAGGCAAGAACCTCCTCGGCTCGCTGATCGATCTGCCGTTCGCCATCAGCCCCGTGGTCGCCGGCTTATTCTTCATCATGTTGTTCGGTCGAATGAGCCCGATCTACTCGACGTTGCAAGATTTTCATGTCGCGATCGTGTTCGCGGTGCCGGGCGTCATTCTTGCGACGGTGTTTGTAACGTTCCCGTTCATCACTCGAGAGTTGATCCCCGTCATGGAAAGTCAGGGGCGATCGGAGGAAGAAGCGGCGACGACCATGGGCGCCGACGGTTGGACGATCTTTCGAAAGGTCACGTTGCCGAATATCAAGTGGGGCTTGTCGTACGGGATCATCTTGTGCACGGCGCGAGCGATGGGCGAGTTCGGCGCGGTGAGCGTGGTGAGCGGACACATCAGAGGGCGAACCAATACCTTGCCGCTCCACATCGAAATTCTCTACAACGAATATAACTTCACGGCGGCGTTCGCGGTCGCGTCGATCCTGGTGATACTCGCGATCGTTGTGTTGATCCTCCGAAACATCGTCGAGGCGCGCGGCGTCAAAGCTCAATGATCAGTTTGACCATGAAGATCGCCAGCACCAAGATGATCAACGGGCGAACGACGGTCGAGCTGCCGCTGACGAATGATCTCGTGCCCAGATAGTTGCCGAGCATGTTGAACAGCCCCGCGACGAATCCGAGCACGAGCAGCACCTTGCCGTTGAACAACAACACTGCCAACGCCGCGACGTTCGTAGAGAGGTTGATCGCTTTGGTCAAGCCGTTCGCCTCCGTCAACTTCATGCGAGCGACGCCCGTCAAGATGAGCAGGAGGAATGTGCCGGTGCCGGGTCCGTAGAAACCATCGTAGACGCCGATGACGATCGTCGCCAGCAATGTGATCAGATACATCTCGACGCGTCCGCGCGGAGCTCCCTTCGGCGACAAGTCCTTCGATTTGAAAACGTAGTAAGCGGTCAGCGGGAGGATCACGAGCAGCACGAGTGAGAAGACCTTCTCGTCGAGCAACAGCGTCAAGCGAGCGCCGACCGACGAGGCGCCCAACGCGACGAGCGAGCACACGCCCGCCAACTTCCAATTGATGAAGCCGCTCTTGGCGAAGCGGAAGGTGGTGAGCGCGGTGCCCATGGTCGAGCTCAATTTGTTGGTGCCGATCGCAAAGTGCGGAGGCAAGCCGGCGATCAAGTACGCGGGCAATGAGATCAGTCCTCCGCCGCCCGCAATCGCGTCGACGAAGCCCGCAAGGAACGCCAACGGGCATACGATCAGAAATTCCATTGGATCAACCGTCCTTTGATTGGAGTGTAATGTTATGGCGACTTATGAGGTCGAGCTCAAGAACATCAATAAAAATTTCGGGACGTTTAAGGCGTCGGACAACGTCAGCTTTGCGATCGAGCGCGGGAAATTGATCGGACTGCTCGGATCGTCGGGGTCGGGCAAGACGACCATCTTGAGAATGATCGCGGGGCTCGAGACGCCCGACAGCGGAGACATATTCATTGGCGGGCGACGAGTGAACGACGTTGACCCCGGCAAGCGCGGCATCGGATTTCTGTTTCAGAGTTACGCGCTGTTCAGGCATATGACGGTGTTCGACAACATAGCATTCGGTCTCGAGGTGCAGAAGAAGCCGGCGGCGGAGATCAAAGAGCGCGTTGAATTTCTCGCCGAACTGATCGGGCTCAAAGACTTCACGACGCGATATCCCATGCAGTTGAGCGGCGGGCAACGTCAACGCGTGGCGTTCGCTCGAGCGCTGGCGCCCAACCCCGAGCTGTTGTTGCTCGACGAGCCGTTTGCGGCGATCGATGCGAAAGTCCGTCAAGAGTTGAGGCAATGGTTGAAGGCGACGATCCACAAGCTGGGGATCACATCGATCTTCGTGACGCACGACCAGGACGAGGCGGTTGAGGTCGCCGACGAGATCATCATAACCAACCATGGGCGCGTCGAGCAGGCGGGCTCACCGATCGAAATCTATCAGGCGCCGAAGACTCCGTTCGTTGCAAAGTTCATCGGCGAGTCGGTGCTCATCCCCGATTACACGATCTTCAAAGGCTTTAAGACAGACGACGGTCGAGACAAGCACGAGGGCATTCTTCGACCGGAGTTCTTGGAGATCGCCGCCGACCTGAATGAGATGGCGCCGCCCATGCCAATGACCACCGAGAAGGGCTTGGTGCGCGGGACGTACTTCAGGGGCAGCGTCATTCAGATCGATGTCGAGGTCAAGGGGCAGATGTTGAGAGGCTTCCGCAGTCTCGAGAAGGAGCCGTTGCACGAGGGCGATGAGGCATTCGTGTTCGTGCATCGAATATATTCCTTCGACGGCGATCGGACTGAAGTGATCGAGAACGCCGCCAAGCATGCGGAGTCGGTGATCATATGAGCAGTTTTGTCGTCGACGGTTCGGCGATCAAAGGGTGTCCGCTGTCGACAAACTCAATCCGCGCCTTCAATCCTTTGCCCTCGACTATCGACGCTATCATGCCGCGCACGCTCTCGTCCGCTTGAGTCAACAGCCCTTCGCGGATCGCATTCTCCTGATTGCTTTTGAGATCGAGCATAATCTCGCGGTTCTGTTCTTCGAGCTTTACTCCCGACGAAAAAATTTGCTTGCTCTGTTGATGCACCTTCACCGACTCTTGATCGACATACGCATGCAAAATTCGACTGTGGGGCACGATCACTCGAGCGTCGTTGCCGTCGGGATATACTTTCACCATGTCGAGATCGCAACCGCAAACGATCGTCCCAACGTATTCGAGAGTAAACTCGCGCTTGGAAAACGGGCGCTTGACTTCGCCGAGAATCGGTATCTTGTTCGTATTGACGTCGGAGAAGTGCACGACCGATTTAAAATCCTTGCGCACGACGCCGACCTCGAGCATGTGTTTGATCTCGACGAGGATAGTTTTGTAAATGACTTCGGGGTTGGGCGTGGCGGTTGTCGGCGGCAATGATTTTTTGGAACGCATGTTCCACATCACGAGCATGCCGATGACTATCGACAGCACGACGATGATCATCACGAACGGCAGTGTCCTTATGCCTTGGTTGAGGAACAGCGCGACCACGAAATTGATTAGAGACTCAATCGATTCCATAATGACCTCCCGCATGGAAATGGAGTGAACGACCATAGAGATTATTGAAAAGCAATCCGACGTGCTGATAATCGGCGGAGGCGCGGCGGGATTGTTCGCGGCGATCCGTCTTGCCGAAACTCATCCCGAGCTGTCGATCCTCATCGTCGAGAAGGCGAACATCGTTCGAAGCGGTTGCCTTGCGGCAGGCGTCAACGCGCTCAACGCTTACATCACCGACGGTCACACGCCCGATGATTATGTCGAGTACGCGCTCAACGACGCAAACGGCATTGCTCGACGCGATCTCCTCTCGACCATGTCAGAACGCCTCAACGCGGTCACGCGCAAGATTGAATCGCTCGGGCTGGTGATCTTGAAAGACGCCGACGGAAATTATATCGCGCGCGGTGCTCGCAACATTAAGATCAACGGCGAAAACATTAAACCGTTGCTCGCCGCCGCCGTCAAGAGTTTTAGTAACGTCGAGGTGCTCAATCATGTCAACGTCGTCGATCTGATGCTCAACGGTTCGACGGTGATCGGAGCGTGGGGCTTCGACGTTCGAGAGCCGACTATTTATCGATTGAGGGCGAAGGCGACGTTGATGGCGACGGGAGGCGCCGCCGGTCTCTATCGCCCCAACCACCCGGGCTTCTCTCGACACGTGATGTGGTATTGCCCGTTCAACACGGGGGCGGGCTATGCGATGGGAATTCGAGCGGGCGCGGAGATGACGACGTTCGAGATGAGATTCATAGCGCTGCGATGCAAGGACACGATCGCGCCGACGGGGACGTTGGCTCAAGGAGCGGGGGCGGCGCAGATCAATGCGCGCGGCGAACGCTATCAACATCGCTACGGCAATACGACGTCCGAACGATTGCATGCGGTCGTGAGCGAAAATCTCAACGGTCGAGGTCCATGCGCGCTTGAGACGATCGGGATCACCGTCGAGCAGGAGAAGGCACTCGAGCATGCCTATCTCAACATGGCGCCGGCTCAAACGCTCAAGTGGTTGGAGACAAAAATGCCGCCGTCGATCGCCAACGTCGAGATCGAGGGCAGCGAGCCTTATGTGGTCGGCGGGCACACCGCGAGCGGCTATTGGATCGATCGCAAGCGGCGCACGACGTTGAGAGGATTGTACGCGGCGGGAGATGTCGCGGGAAGTTGTCCGCAAAAATATGTGACGGGCGCCTTCGCCGAGGGAGAGATCGCCGCCGAGTCGATCGCCGAGTACGTTGCCGCTCATGATCTCTTGCCGCTCGATCGGTTCAATGCGGTCGAGGAGGTTGAGCGGCTGTTTGGAAATCCGCGCGGATTGTACTCGACGGACGAGCTTGAGGAGGCGATGCAACAATCGATGGACGAGTATGCGGGCGGCATTCGCTCCAATTATCGATACACCGACGCTCAATTGCAGACGGCGACGGCTCATATCGATCGGCTCGAGCGATTGTCGGAAGGGCTTCGCGCGGAGTCGATGTACGATCTGCTGAAGATTTACGAGCTGCGCGAGCGATTGACGGTGTGTCGAGTGCTGATCGAACACTTGAAAGCTCGACGCGAAACTCGTTGGCACTGCTTCGCCGAGCATGCGGATTATCCCGACCGCGATCCGACATTCGACTGCTTCATCAACTCGCGGCTGGTCGACGGCAAGGTTGAGATCATTTTGAGACGATTGGAGGACGACGGCATTGAAGAACATTAGCAAGGCATTGACGATAGCGGGGCTTGACGTGAGCGGCGAGGCGGGCATGAACGCCGACCTTCGCACGTTTGAGGAGTTTGGAGTTTATGGCATGTCGGTGTTGACGGTGGTGGTGGCGTGCGATCCCGACAACGATTGGAGCCACGACATCTATCCGATCCCGCTCGATCTGATCGAGAAGCAGTTGACGACGGTGTGCAAAGGCGTGGGCGTCGACGCGGTGAAGACGGGCATGCTCGGGTCGGCAGAACTCGTTGAGCTCGTGGTCGAGACGATCAAAAAATATCGGCTGCCGAATGTGGTAGTCGATCCCGTTTTGGTGTGCAAGGGCATCGATGAGATCATGGTGCCGACGGCGGCGAAGGTGATCAAAGAGAAGTTAATTCCGATCGCCGACGTGGTGACGCCCAACAGTTTCGAAGCGGCGTACCTTGCCGACATGGATCGGGTAGAGACGCTCGATGAGGCGGAGGAGGCGGCGCGACGTATCCATGAGTTGGGCGCGAAGAATGTGATCGTCAAGAGCGGGACGCGGGCGGCAACGGATAATTATGTTGATGTGTTGTTCGACGGACGGTCGTTCATTCATCACTCGACGGAGCGGCTCGACGGAGTTTATAACATGGGCGCGGGCTGCACGTTCAGCGCGGCGATCGCGGCGGGGCTGTCGAAGGGCGAGACGATCAAGGCGTCGACGGCTCGAGCGAAGAGCTATGTGACGACGGCGATCGAAGGCTCGTTCCGCTTGAATGATCACGTGGGCGCGATGAGGCATTGGCGATGAGCATCAGCATTGATCGATCGAAGTGCGTCGGGTGCGGAGCATGCGTCGAGGTTTGTCCCGGCAATCTGCTCGTGCTCGAAAACAAATGCGCGCGGATCAGAGACGTGAGGGATTGTTGGGGCTGCACTGCATGCGTGAAGGCATGTCGGCGGCAGGCGATCGCTTACTACTTGGCGGCTGATCTCGGAGGAGCGGGGACGAAACTCTATGCGCTCGACGAGAAGCGAACATTGACGTGGCGGCTCGAGTTCCCCGACGGCTCTCAACAATCGATCGTCGTCGACAAAACTCAATCCAATCAATATTAACGGTGGTGATCCAATTGACAAACACAGATCGATTATCGGAACTCGAGGCGGAAAGCATTTATATCCTCCGCGAGGCGTACAACAAACTCGGTCGGCTCGGCATGCTCTGGTCGATCGGTAAAGACTCAACCGTGCTGCTCTGGTTGGCAAAGAAGGCGTTCTTCGGACACGTGCCCTTCCCGTTCATTCACGTCGACACGCTCCGCAAAATCCCCGCGATGATCGAGTACCGCGATCGGGTGGCGCGCGAGCTCAACATTGAGCTGATCGTTCATACGAATTGGGACGCGGTCAATCGCGGCGTCGGTCCCGAACTCGGTCGGCTCAATTGCTGTAAACAGTTGAAGACCGAAGGGCTCCGTCAGGTCGTCAAGCAGTACGGATTCGACGGATTGATCGTCGGCGTGCGTCGGGACGAGGAGGGCTCGCGATCCAAGGAGCGCGTGTTCAGCGAGCGCAAGGTTGATGACAATTGGGATTACACCAATCAGCCGCCCGAGCTCTGGGATCAATTCAAGACGGATTTTCCGAAGGGGCATCACATTCGAGTGCACCCGATCCTGGCGTGGAGCGAGCTCGACATTTGGGAATACATACGTCGCGAGCAGATTCCGATCATCGATCTGTACTTCGCCAAAAACGGGCGGCGATATCGAAGCCTCGGCTGTGAGTGTTGCACGGGCATGATCGATTCGAATGCCGACACGCTCGACAAGATCATCGACGAGCTCAAGCATACGACGACGGGCGAGCGCGCGGGTCGAGCGCAGGATCAGGAGGACTCGTACGCCATGCAGAAGCTCCGTCGCGAAGGTTATATGTGAGGAGGCGCCGCCAATGAATGAGATCAAAATCGTGTTCGTCGGTCACGTCGACCACGGCAAATCGACGGTCATCGGGCGCCTGCTCTTCGATACAAACTCGTTGCCCGAAGGCGTGGTCAAGAAGGTGCAGCGCATTGCCAACGAGACCGGCAAGCCTTTCGAGTACGCTTACCTTCTCGACGCGTTTGAAGAGGAGCAACAGCAAGGCATCACCATCGACACGACGCAAATTCAGTTCTCGACAGCCAAGCGCCCCTACGTGATCATCGACGCGCCCGGGCATAAGGAGTTCCTCAAGAACATGATCAGCGGGGCGGCGAACGCTAATGCCGCGTTCCTGGTGATCGACGCGCGTCAGGGAGTGCAGGAGCAGTCGAAGCGGCACGCGTACATGTTGAGCCTGCTCGGGATCAGGAACGTCAGCGTGCTCGTCAACAAAATGGATCTGATTGGGTTCGAGCAATCGACGTTCGATCGGATCGTCGCCGACATTAAAAATTTCCTCCGACCGTTGGGCGTCGAGCTCAATAAGTTCATTCCCGTGTCGGGCATGCTCGGCGACAACATCACCGCTCGATCGGATCGCATGCCGTGGTACGAGGGTGAGACGTTGATCGATACGCTTGATCTGATCGACGGGAGTGATGAGCTCGATCAAAAATTTTTGCGCTTGCCGATCCAAGACGTGTATAAGTTTGACGCTCGACGGATCATCGCGGGACGAATCGAAGCGGGATCGATAGCGGTCGGCGATCGGATCAAAATTTATCCCGAAAGTCGAGAGACGACCGTCAAAGAGATCGCCTGTTGGCTCGAGCGCGATCGTCAACAATGCGCGCGGAGCGGAGAATCGACGGGCATATGTGTGGTCGACGAGTTTTTCAATAAGCGCGGCGAGCTCATCACTCGAGCGGACGATCAACCGCCGCATGTTTCGGATCGGTTTCGGGCGTCGGTATTTTGGATGGGGCGCACGCCTTTGACGCTCAATCGCAAATACAAATTGAAGTTGGCGACGCAGGAGGTCGAGGCGACGGTTGAGCAGATCGTCCGCACGATCGACGCGTCGAATCTCGAAAGCAAATCCGACGTCACCGAGCTCAAGATCAACGACGTGGCAGAGCTCATCATCAAGCTCAAACGACCGATCGCCTTCGACGTGTTCAGCGATTGCCAAGCGACGGGGCGGTTCGTGCTGGTCGACGGCTATGACGTGGCGGGCGGCGGTATCATCAACGCGGCGGAGGAGTCGTCGGCGGACGAACGACCGTCGTTCATCGGCGAAAATGTGACGGCGCACGGCGAGCTCTTTGACGAATTTTATTACGATGTCGAGCGGCAGGAGATCACTCATGTGGCGAGCCCCGTCAAACAATCGTATCGTATCGGCGACGAAATTTCGACCAACGGGATCAGCTATGAGTACCCCGACGATTTCGATGTGCTGTTCTTGAGGGAGGACGCCTTCATCAGCGTTCGGGACAAAAAAATAACCGCCATCGATCGGCTCGAGCGGTACGAGTACAGCGGCAAGCCGTTGATGAACGGACGGGGCTTCGGGATCAAGGTGAACAGCGCCGACGGAGTGCAGACGATGATCGAAGAATATCGTCGAGTGCACACGCCTCCGATCGATCGCAAGGCGAAGGCGGCGTTCTCCAATCGCTATTTCTTCTTCAATCAGTTCCGCACACTGAAATTCTACTTTGATTACATCATTTGAGCGGGAGAGAGTTTTATGGGAGCAGACAAAAATTTAGCCGCCCTCAAGAGCGGCGGTTTTATGCAACAGAAACAGGACGGATATTTTTCCATGCGATTGAAGGTGGTCGGCGGACAACTCACGACCTTTCAACTCATGACGATCCAACGCGCCGCCGATCGTTTCGGCAAGGGCTACGTTCATCTGACTTCGCGTCAAGGCGTCGAGATTCCGTTCATTCACATCGACGACATTGATGCCGTCAAGCGGTTCTTCGACGAGAGCGGTTGCGTTGAGATCGGAGTGTGCGGTCCTCGCGTTCGAACGATCACCGCGTGCCAGGGCAATGCGATCTGCTCGTCGGGCAATATCGACACCACCGCCCTCGCCAACAAACTCGATGCCCGATACGGCGGTCGGACGTTGCCTCATAAGTTTAAGATCGGAGTGACGGGCTGCGCCAACAATTGTCTCAAGGCGGAGGAGAACGACATCGGCATCAAGGGCGGCGTGCGTCCCGAATGTGCTCTCGAGCGTTGCATCTTCTGCGGAGGTTGCGCGAAGGTCTGCCCCGTCGACGCCATCACCGTTGATCGATCCGCGCGGAGTTGGACGATCGATCGGGACAAGTGCATCAACTGCGGACGTTGCGTCAAGCGATGCAAGACGGCGTTGAGCGGCGAGCACGGTTATCTGGTCTACTTCGGCGGACGGTTCGGTCGAGAGATCGCGATCGGTCAGAGGACGGCGCCGTTGATCACCAACGACGATGAGCTGTTCAATGTGATCGATCACGCGCTCGAACACTTCAATGCCAACGCCAAGCGCGGCGAACGGTTCAGTTCGATGCTGGCACGAGCCCCGCTTGCTCCTTCAATCGAGCGATCCGATCAGACGTGAGCGGATGCGTCGAGAATAAATTTTTGAGTTTCTGCTTGGAGTTCTCCAACGGATTGATGATGAACATATGAGCCGTCGCGGGCGTGGCATCATGCAGCGGCGGCTCACTTTTTGCGTACGCCTCTATCTTCTCGAGCGCCGATGCCAAATACATCGGGTTGCCGCAAATTTCTCCTCCCGTCTTGTCGGCATCATACTCCCTCGACCGAGAGATCGCCATTTGGATCAGCGACGCGGCGATCGGCGCCAACAGATAGACCAGGAGGCTGTTGACGAAGCCGCCGTTGTCGTCGTCCGAGGAACTGAATATCGAGAACTGCGCCAGCAACGAGATCACTCCCGCCATCGACGCCGCGATCGTCCCCGTCAAGATGTCGCGATGCTTGACGTGCGCCAGCTCATGCCCGATCACGCCCGCCATCTCATTGTAATCGAGCGTCTTCATGATGCCGGTGGTGACGGCGACCGCCGCGTTGTCGGGATTGCGCCCCGTGGCAAACGCGTTGGGCACGTCGCTGTCGATGATGTACACGCGCGGCATGGGAAGCTCCGCCTTCTCCGAGAGATCGGCAACGAGATTGTAAATCTGCGGCGCGGTGTTCTCGTCGACCTCCCGGGCTCCGTACGTCTTGAGCACGATCGAATCGCTGAACCAATAGCTGACGAAGTTCATTCCGATCGAGAAGATGAGCATGATCGTCGCCCACATCGAGCCGCCCAATAATCCCCCGATCGCCACCATCAGCGCCGTCATCAGCGCCATCAGAAAAAATGTTTTAACCATGTTCACGGAGATCAACTCCTCAATCAAAAAATATTTTAGCCTCCCACAATTCCCTTCGGGTATCGTTCAATCAAAATAATTTTTGTCGATGATCCTGTCGTAGATGTAGCCCTCGCGCACGCCCGAATCGCTAAAGATGATGTTCATGCTCCCGAACCGTTTAGCCAACACGTCGGCGATGATCAGCCCAGGCATGAACGTGTGCATTCTCTCCGGCACGGTTCGCATCAACAGAATTTTATCGGGCTCAATCAATTCGTTCTCGCGTTGGAAGCGCCGAAGGATATCTCCGATCCTCCGCACGTCCATTCGAACGTTGTGCTTGGGCATGCCGTACATCGCATTATAAAGAGCCATCGCGCCCTTGAACGTCCCGCCGATTCCGCAGATTTGTGCATGCGACACCGCTTGGAACTCTTTGATCGCGCTCACCGTCGCGTCCGCCTCCGCGCGCATCTCCTCGCATTCGCTGCTCGACGGCAAGATGTGCACGCCCGTGTATCGAGTATGGAACGCCAACGATCCGATCGGCAGGCTCACTTTGATTTTGATCTGCCGCGCTTTGAAGTAGACGATCTCCGTCGAGCCGCCGCCGATATCGATCAACAGTCCGTCCTCGTCGATCAGATTATGCGTCGCGCCGATGAAATCAAACGTCGCTTCCTCGTCGCCCGTCATAACATTGATCTGCACGCCCGTTCGCCGCTCAATCTCATCAACCGCCTGCTGACTGTTGTTGGCGTTGCGCAATGCCGCCGTCGTGAACGCCGTGATCCGAGTGATCCCGAGGTCGCCGAGGAAGTCTCGATATTCGCTGATGATCTCGACGACCTTCTCAATGCCCGAACGCATCATTATGCCCTCGCGCACATGCGACGCCAGCCCTACCGTGTGCTTCTTCTTCATTATCATCTCAATCCTGTCGCCGTCGATGACATAAATCGCCATGCGAATCGTGTTCGAGCCCACGTCGATCATTCCGTACAACATTACGCCAACACCCCCAAGCGGAAAATTTTTTCATGTATTCGACGCCGGGCGCGCATTACCTTTCGGCTTGAAAAAAGTGATCGCCAATGATAAAATACGCAGATCAAAAACAGAGAGGAGTTTTAGCTTGAAGATCACCTGCACTCAGAGAGAACTCGTCGAAGCGATTAACGCGGTGTCGAAGGCGGTGGCGGTCAAACCTCCCACGCAAATTTTGTCGGGCATCTGCTTGAGAGCGACGGGCGCCTGGCTCGAGCTCGAAGCAAATAATCTCGACCTCGGCATCAAGACGAAGATACCGGTCAACACCGAGACCGAAGGCTCGATAGTCGTGAGCGGGAAATTTTTCCAAGAGACGGCGCGCAAACTGTCGGGCGACATCATCAGCATCGATTACGACGACGAGGCGAAGGTCGTCACGATCCGATCCGACTCGGGCTCATACAAATTGCTCGCGATGCCCGTCGAAGATTGGATGCCGATCAAGGAGCCCGAGGTTGAGGTGTCGTTCGCGATGCCCGCCATCACGTTGAAGAGTTTGATCCGCAAAACGGTCTACGCCTGTTCGAACGACGCGGCTCGACCGATGTTCACCGGCTGCCTGCTGCAGATCGACGGCTCGAACATCACGATGGTCGGTACCAACACTCATCGCATGGCGGTGATGCGCGAGCAGATTGCCGACGACCTCGGCGACATGAAATTCATCATACCGTCGAAAGCGTTGTGGGAGCTGTTGCGCTTGGCGGACGCGTCGGGCGATAAGTCGGTATCGATCCGTTGCTCGCAGAAGGACATCGATTTTACCTTCGACAACATTTATATCAAGACGCGGCTGCTCGATGGCGATTTCCCTCAGTTCGAAAAAGTGATCCCGAAGGAGCCGACGGTTACCGCGCGGATCGACACGGAAGAATTGTTGGCGGCGATCGATCGCGTGGGACTGATCTCGAAGGAAACCGATTACAAGACGATCAAATTTGTGTTCAAGGGCGATGAACTTCAACTGTCATCGACGAGCCCGGAGATCGGCAACGCGGAGGAGACGATCCCCGTTCAGTCCGAGGGCGGCGAGTTTGAGATATCTTTCAACGTCAATTACCTCAACGAGGCGCTGAAGGTTATCGATACAAAGACATGCGTGTTCAAGATGTCGGGGCGATTGAAGCCGGCGGACATTCGCGAGGCGGATCGCGACGATTTCATTTACATCGTCACGCCCATCAGAACCAATTGATGATACGGTGAACGACAGAAAAAATTTTTTATGGCAATCCGGCGCGGCGGCAGTCGCGTATTTTTTCATGCTCGTCGCCTTCTACGCCGACATCGGTCAGGACATGGGCGCGAAATATTATCTGCCGCTGTTCATTCCGATCGTCGCCGCGCTCGTGCTCACTCAATCCGCGCGGAGCTCGCTGTTCTTCCGTCGAGACAACGCGCCCAATCTGATCACGGCGCTGTTGTGGTGCGCGACCTTCCCCGTCCTCTACACTTGGACTTATCTGCGTCCGTGGTTCATGTCTCTGATCTGTTATGACTTCGTGGTCGGCACCGCGATCTTCCTGCTGTTGAGCAGTGTGGAAGTGTTGTTGACCGCGATCGGCTCCCCGAAAATATCAGCGGCGTTGATGACGGCGTTGAATTTTTTTTGCGCGGCGATCCCGTTCGTGCAGATCGTCTACTACTGTTTGACGTGGCATTGTCTCTCGCCCGAATCGTTGATGGCGTTGTACATGACCAATTGGCATGAGAGCATCAACTTCCTGCAAGCGACGTTCGGATTTTATTTGGTGATCATCGTCGGGGCGATTGCGTTTCTGCTGTCGAGGGCGTATAATGTTCACAAGTCGTTCGGTTTGAAGTTCGAAGGCGGTTGGTCTCGACGGCTGATTGCTTTGACGGTGCTGATCGGATCGATATGGGCGTTGAGCGATTACTTACCGCAGACTTCGATAGCGGGCTTGTGGAAGAACGTGACCGAGTACGTTGCCGAGCTCCAAGAGTACAATACCGATTACGCTCAACGGTTCGACGAGCTGACGATCGATCAATCGAATGCGTTGTCGGCGAAGGCGCCGGGCACGGTGATCGTGGTGATCGGCGAATCGGCGTCGCGAGATTACATGCGGGCGTTCAATCCGAAGTGTCCTTTCGACGATACGCCTTGGCTCTCCGCCCGCACTCTCGACGAGGGTTTCATCTTGTATCGGAATGCTTATGCGTCGTGGTCGCAGACGGTTCCCGTCCTGCAACGCGCGTTGACCGAGCAGAGCCAATACAATCAGAAGCAGTTTTACAACTCGATCTCGATCATCGACGTGGCGAAGAAGGCAGGCTATCGAACATATTGGTTCAGCAATCAAGGGCGGTACGGAGAGTTTGACAGTGCGACGACGTTGGTGGCGAAGACCGCCGACGAATCCCGTTGGACCGATGACGCTTACGACTTCTCGGACGAATACGATATCGAGCTGTTGAAGTACCTTGAGGGAGTCGACGGGCGGGAGAATAATTTCATCGTGCTGCACCTGATCGGGAGCCACATCTATTATAACAATCGGTACCCGAAAGAGTTTAAGCGTTGGGTGACGGAGGACGGCACGGGCATGGCGCTGGCGTCGGAGGCGTACGCGAACACGATCCTCTACACCGATCACGTGCTGTCGAAGGTGTTTGATTATGCGCGGGATCATTTGAGGTTGCAGGCGATGGTCTACTTCTCCGATCATGGGGAGAATCTCAAGATATCGCATAACCCCGACGTGTTCAGCTTTGACATGGTGCGCATCCCGATGTGGATTTACTTATCGAGTGAGTATCGTGAGGCTCTGCCTCAACGGACGGCTGAACTGATCGAGCATCGCGATCGATACTTTACGAATGATATGATGTATGACACGTTGGGCGGGCTGTTGAATGCGCCGTCGAACAAGTATGATGAGCGGCAAGATTTTACGTCGGCGGGCTACGCATTTGATCGGGAGACGTTAACGACGATGCTCGGGCGCTATCGTTTGACCGACGACCCCGACGGTTGATGATTCGTTTTGACAATGGAGGTGTTGATGATGAGTTCCGTTCCTTTGATCTCGGTGATCATTCCGATGTACAATGCGGAGAAATATATTGCGCAGACTCTCGACAGCTTGAGGGCGCAGACATTCCAAAACTTTGAGGTGATCGTTGTCGACGACTGTTCGACCGATCGCTCCGTCGAGCTCGTCAACAAATTTGTCGAGTCTCCTACAGGGGGGGGTTGTGCACCTGCTCAAACGCAAAACCAATTCGGGCTGCACGGCCGTGCCTCGCAATCTCGGGTTGAGGTTTGCTCATGGGAAGTACATCGCTTTTCTCGATAACGACGACATGTTTACGAGCACCGCGCTCGAGGAACTCTATACCGTCGCCGAACAGACCGGCGCCGATGTCCTTCATGCAGAGAAGTGGTTCTCTATCAACGCGGACGCACTCGGCAATAATCTCAACGGGAAAATTTCCGTCGTCTGTTGGGAACGCACCGCCAATGTCAGTCGCCCCGAAGTAATCACGTCCAACCTCGGCGAGCGCGTCTTGCAGTTCGCTCAACATAAACTTTACTGGCATGTGTGGAGTAAATTTTTCCGTCGTGACTTTCTTGCAAAGAACAGCCTCGAGTTCCCCGTCATCAAGATCGCCGACGATATGCTTTTCAGCTTCTATTGCCTCTGCCTTGCGGATAAATATGTGCGCATACCAAATGTCTTCAACCTCTATCGCGCAAGGCAGGATTCCGTTTCGCAAGATATTTCGTCCGGCGAACAACTCTTCCGTCGAACGTTCCGCATCATTCTCGAGGGCACGACACTTCTCGATAAATTCATGAGTGAGCTCGATTTCTTCAAGCAACATGGCGAGTTCAAGTACGCCGCCATAAATTTCTTCGTCCAAAATCATTTCAGTTACACGCTCGGGCTCTGCTCTCAATTACCCCCACACGCCATCGAAAAAATTCTGCACGAGGAATTTGCCGCCGAGATGGGCAACAACGCCGAATTGATCAGCTACCTGTTTCATCTGTCGAATATCCAACAAGCACAGCTCATTCAAACCAATCAGCAACTCGCCGGATTGCGTCAACAGTATGACGCCCTTCAAAAAAATCTTGGGAAGTGATTCTATTGAGTGAAAGCCCCGCGATCTCGGTGATCATTCCGATGTTCAACAGCGAGAAATATATCCGTCAATGCCTCGTCAGCGTGCTCTCTCAAAAACTGCAGGACTTTGAGGCGATCGTTATCGACGACTGCTCAACCGATCAATCCGTCGCCGAAGTCGAGAAGCTCATGCCCATGTTCGACGGTCGACTGCAATTGATCAGACGCGAGTCCAATGCCGGAGGCGCCGCCGTCCCTCGCAACCAAGCGATCAAAGCCGCCCGCGGCAAATATCTCGTCTTCCTCGACAGCGACGACATGCTCCTGCCCGACGCCTTTACGATGCTCTTCAACGAATCGGAGCAAGCCGGCGCCGACGTCCTTCACCTCGAAAAATTTTTCCTGTTCAACGACGACGGTACGGGTCGGTTCAACGCCAAGGAGATGAAGCTCGCCTCAAACGAGCCCCGCAAATTCATGGTCAACGAGCCTGTCGTCGTCACCGATGATCTCGTCGAACGCATCAAACTCCATTGCAAGAAGCGTTTCTACTGGTCGCCCTGCACCAAAACTTTCCGTCGCGATCTCATTGTCGACAACGGCATCGAGTTCACCGATATCCCCTACTACGAGGATTTGATCTTCAGTTTCAAATGCCTCTGCCTGTCGAAGAAGTACGTCCGCGTTCCCTACGTCGCCAACATCATTCGCGTCCGTCAAGATTCCATGTCGAAGAGCCGCGGCAATGATGTGCTCGATCGTTGGCTCAAGGTGTTCGTCGACGGCTCCAATGCCATGGACAAGTTCATGCGCGGGCTCGACTTCTTCAAACAAAATCCCCGGCTCCGCCACAAGGAGATCGGATTTTTTGTCGAGCGCTGTTTCGAAACGATCTCCTCTCTGTTCAGAGATCACGACGAGCACGAAATCTATTCCGCCATCTGTCAGCGCCTCGCCGATGATCCGCGCGGAGCCGCCGTCCCTCTCGCCTACTTCATTTCGATACAGAAAAAATCTCTACGATAAGGACGTTTCGCATGATAGAGACCAAATTAAAATTCGCCGACGACTTCTTCACTGCGGAGGAGGCGTGCGGCTTTTATGTTACCAAGAAACGCAAGGAGGTTTGGGCGATCGAGCTCGACCTGCTTCACGAGTTCGATCAAGTCTGTCGCAAGCATGGACTTCGATATTATCTCGACGGAGGATCGTTGCTCGGCGCCGTTCGACATCAAGGCTTCATTCCGTGGGACGACGACATCGATCTGATCATGTTCCGCGCGGATTATGATCGCTTACTAAAGATCGCGCCCGCCGAGTTCAAACATCCGTACTTCTTCCAACACGCTTACACCGACGTCGGCTATTGTCGAGGGCATGCTCAACTGCGCAACTCAAGGACGTGCGGCGCGCTCAACGATGAGATGTTCAAGGTTCGGTTCAACCAGGGTATCTTCATCGATATCTTTGTGCTCGACAACGTCAGCGACGATCAACGGAAGGTCGACGCGCAGTTGAATGAACTGCAATACTACATTCAATTGATGAAACGCATGGCGCCGCAGCCGATCCCGCAACCAATGTTGATCGGCACGCCCGGCAATAAAAATTTTCGGATCGAGAATCTCATGCACGTTTACAGTCTCTATGAAGCATGCGCCTCCCGTTACGACGACGAGCCGTCGCAATTCGTCACGTCGATTGCGTTCCTCGGCAAGGTTGAGAGCAATCGGCTTGCGCGTCGAGAATGGTTCGGCGAGCCCGATCGGATCAAGTTCGAATGTTTGACGGCGCCAATCCCTTCCAACGCCGATGCGATCCTGCGCGTCTACTACGGCGACGATTACATGACGCCGCTCAATAAATCGCCCGTGCACGCGCCCGTCATCTTCGACACCGAGCGGTCGTATTTGGAGGTTATTGCCAGTTTTCGATTGTGATTGAGAGGATTGATTATGAGCCAAAAAAATTTGCCGGCGGTCTCGCTCGTCGCGCCGACGTATAACGTTGAGAAGTATGTGGAGCAGTTCCTTGACAGCGTGCTCAATCAGACCTTCGACGATTACGAGCTGATCATCATCGACGATTGTTCGACGGATCGATCGGCTGAGCTCGTCGAGAGTTATATTGATCGGTTCGACGGTCGAATGCGATTGATCAAGCGCGACAGAAATTCGGGCGGCGACGCCATACCAAAGAACACCGGCATTGCGTTGTCGCGCGGCAAGTATCTGCTCATACTCGACAGCGACGACATGATTTCGAAGACCGCGCTCGAGGAGTTATATCGGATAGCGGAGGACACCGGCGCCGACGTCCTTCACGCCGAACGATATCTCACGACCGATGCCGATGTGATCGATGAGAGTACGCCGCTCGAAACCAAGACGTCAGAGTCGGTTGAGAAGTTTGTTGTGGAGCCGACGGAGGTGACCGACGATCTTGCCGAGCGCATGAAACTCTACGTGCGATCGAAATTCTTCTGGTTCCATTGGAGCAAATTCTTCCGTCGAGATTTTATCGTCGGCAATCGGATCGAGCTGCCCAACCTTCCCGCGTCGAGTGACCTGGTGTTCAGCTTCAAATGTTTGTGTCTGGCGAAGAAGTATGTGCGAATCCCGACGGTGTTCAACGTCTATCGGACGCGCGGCGGGTCGATGACGCGGCAAAACTTATCGCCGGAGTCGTACATCAAGAAGTGGGCGGCGATTTTGATCGACGGGCTCAACGAGATGGAACACTTCATGGACGAGCAGACATTCTTCGTCGAAAATCCGAAGTATCGATTTATGGTTCGCGATTACTACATTCAGCAGGCATTTCATTGGACGGATCGATTGTACAGGAAAGTCTCGCCGGCGGCGATCGATCGGATCGTGCAGCGGGAGTTCGAACGGCATGGGGGAGCGTCGATCGCCCTGCAAAGTTATCTGTTCAGCTTCGCCAATCTCTATCGGGCTCAACTGGTCGAAACGCGGCGGCAATTGGGTCAGCTCAAGAGGAGTGTCGGCAACGGCGATCATTGAGCGACCATGATCGTGAGCTCGCGCAGGCGGAGATGATTTTTGAGGAGCCACACGCCGAACATGCGCTCGGCGATGAAACCGAGAATGCGCTTGCGTCGGACGGTGACGTCGGCGAGCAACGGAATGAACTCGTCGGCGGCGGGCAGCAGGAACGAGAAGAGCCATTGGCAATAAGCATCGAAGACATGTTTGCGCGCGATCATCATATTGCAGCAGAAGAAGCCTTGGTTGTGCATGATTTGCTCGAACGAATCAACGTAATCGGGTTGGTATCGCTCGAGCATTTTTTTGATCAGATTGATGGCACGGTAGGCGAGCTTTGCATCGTACTCGGCATCGAAGACCATCAGCCCGCTTTGAGAATTTGAACTGAAAGCCTCATTGCCAACAATCATGTCGAATTGCTTGAGGAGCTCGAGAGCTTGAGCGACGGGCAAAATGTTTTCGACGTTGAATTTGTTACTGTTGGCGGTCGAGAAGAAACGGCGGTAGTGAGAGAGCCCGACGACGTCTTGAGTGGCGTTCTTCCAAATCCAATACATGGCGGTGAGCTCGTTGAGGTACGGGTTGAGAGTTGAGATGTTATCGCCGGAGTCGTCGCCGAGGTAGCCGAGATCGGTGCCGAGTGCTCGACCGGCGTGAATGGTGACGTAGCCTTCGGGGAGCGCGACAGCATGAGTTTTATGAGCGACGACGTAGACGGCGATGCTCGACGCCGGATTTTTTTTGAGCTCGATCCAATTGCCGCCGACGCTTCTGACAGCGTTCCCGGGCTGAAGTTCATGATGATCGTTGAGAATTTGTTTGACGTTGATACCGCGTCGAGCGAAGACGATGAATGAATCCGTCCTGTCATAAAAATAATCGATGGCGGCGTAGAGATCATCAACTTCGCGTTCGGCGGTCAATAAGATCGCGTCGTAATGTCGGAGGCGACAATCGAGCGGTGAATCGTAAATTCGAGCGTAGATGTTATCGTTGATGGCGTAATTTTGACGGTCGCCGCGAATGCAGTCGATCGACAATTGATCGAAGTGAGATGTTTTTGTGTAGCGCTGACCGTCGGCGAAGTAAGCGTCGGCGTCGAGCAGTGAACGGATCTTCTGTTGATAGAGGAGGCGGAACAAACGATCATCGTTGATGCGGGAGTAGAAGCGATCGCCGACGTTGCGGCTGAAGAAGTCGAGAGTGATGATCGACGCGCCGGGGATCACCTTGACGGCGAGGAATTGAGCGTGGCGGAGATAATCCATGTGATCGTTGAAGACGAGGTGATCGAAGTTGAGAGTTTTGATTGTGTTGAGCTCGACGAGCTGACCGTTGAGGACAAACTTCTGATCTTTAAACACGTCGAAGGGCTGACCGCCGACCTTGCCGACGAATGCGACGGAGCCGACGACATTGACGGGTTGATTGCGCTCGAGTTGAGCGCGAAACTCATTGACATTGCCGGCGACGAGAACGTTGGGCACGTAGCCCTTGGAGAACATCTTCAACGGAACCACTCCAAACTTTTTGCCGCCGATTATATCATGGCGGGCGATTAATTCAAGCGGCGGGCGATTGGTTTGACATGATATTCGGCTTGTGATAAACTCGATGGGATTTCCAGGGCAATTTTATTTTTTGGGGAAGATGATGCAATGTTTAACGGGAAAAATATTTTGATCACCGGAGGCACGGGCTCGTTCGGCAAGAAATTTATAGAGATTTTGCTTGCGAACTACAAGCCGAATAAGGTGATCGTCTACTCGCGTGACGAGCTCAAGCAGTTCGAAATGCAGCAGCGTTTCAATCAAGATTGCATGAGGTATTTCATAGGCGACGTGAGGGACGAGGCTCGACTTCGAACCGCAATGATTCAAGTCGATTACGTGGTGCACGCGGCGGCGCTCAAGCAGGTGCCGGCGGCGGAATACAATCCGATGGAGTGCATCAAGACGAATGTGCAAGGCGCGCAGAACGTGATCAACGCGGCGTTCGCCAACGAGGTCAAGAAGGTCATAGCACTGTCGACGGACAAGGCGGCGAACCCCGTCAACCTCTACGGCGCGACTAAACTCTGCTCGGATAAACTGTTCACGGCGGCGAACAATTATGCGGGACTTCGACCGACGAGATTTTCTGTCGTCCGCTACGGCAATGTTATCGGCTCGCGCGGCTCGGTGGTGCCGTTCTTCAAGAAGCTCGTAGCCGACGGCGCGAAGGAAATTCCGATCACCGACGAGCGCATGACGCGATTCTGGCTCAAGCTCGAGGACGCGGTGCAATTCGTGATCAAGGGATTTCAAAGAATGCATGGCGGAGAAATTTTCGTGCCCAAGATTCCGTCGATGCACATCATGGATTTGGCGAAGGCGATCGCTCCCGACCTGCCGACGAAGATTGTGGGCATACGCCCGGGCGAGAAGTTGCACGAAGTGATGTGCCCTTCGGATATCTACTATGATATTCTTGAGTTTGAAGATCATTATGTGATCATGCCGTCGGTGCGAATGGGCAGCAGTATGAAATACGAGACGAACGCGTTGGGCGAGAAGGGCAAGCCGGTGCCTGACGGATTCGAATACAACTCGGGGACGAACGAGCACTTTTTGACGGTAGAAGAATTGCGAGAGATGTCGAGATGATTTACTACGGCAAGCAGAGCATAGACGATTCCGATGTTCGAGCGGTCGAAGAGGTCTTGCGTTCGGATTTCCTGACGCAGGGACCGGCGATCGAACGGTTTGAACGTCGGGTGGCGGAGTATTGCGGGGCGCGTTATGCGGTGGCGGTGACGAACGCGACGTCGGCGTTGCATATCGGTTGCCTGGCGTTGGGTTTGACGGAAGGCGATCTGCTTTGGACGTCGCCGATCACGTTTGTGGCGTCGGCGAACTGCGCTCGGTACTGCGGGGCGGACGTCGGCTTTGTCGACATCGACGATCAAACTTACAACATGAGCGTTGATGCATTGGAGCAAAAGTTGCGCTCGACCGATCGGGTTCCGAAAGTGGTAGTGCCGGTTCATCTGGCGGGGCAATCGTGTGACATGGAGCGTATTCATGATCTCGCGAAACGATACGGTTTTGCGGTGATGGAGGACGCTTCGCATGCGGTCGGCGCCGATTACAAGGGCGGCAAGGTGGGCAGCTGTCGATATTCCGATCTGACGGTGTTCAGTTTCCATCCGGTGAAGATCATTACGACGGGCGAGGGCGGCATGCTCTTAACAAATGACGCCGAGCTCTACGAGAAGTTGAGATTGTATCGCAGTCATGGGATCACGCGCGATCCGAAGTTGATGACGCATGCGGCTGACGGTCCCTGGTACTATCAACAGATTGATTTGGGCTTCAACTATCGAATGACGGACATACAAGCGGCGTTGGGCTGCAGTCAAATGGAGCGGCTCGATGAGTTTGTGGCTCGGCGTCGGTACTTGGCGGCGCGATATGATGAACTGCTGAAGGACTTGCCGTTGCGGACGCCCTATCAATCGGCGGACACCGATTCGTCGTGGCACCTCTACGTTGTTCGAATGGATCGGGATCGGATCGGCAAGAGCAAGGCGCAGATATTTGATGAGATGCGGGCGCGCGGCGTGACGTTGAACCTGCATTACATTCCGGTGCACACTCAACCATATTATGAGCGGTTGGGGCATCGAGCGGAAGAATGTCCGTCGGCGATGGGGTACTATGCGGAGGCGTTCACCCTTCCGTTGTACTACAGATTGACAGACGATCAACAGGATTTCGTGGTTGAGAATCTGAAAGCGGTTTTGACTTAAGCAAATCCGATTGAACGTGAGTGATTTAAACCGAGTGCATGTCGAGCGTCGGTCGAGCATTTTATGTTGAAGGTGATAGTATGTCGAATGTGGCGATCATACCCGCGCGGGGCGGCTCGAAACGTATCCCGCGCAAGAATATAAAAGACTTTTGCGGTCAACCGATCATAGCGTACTCGATCAAGGCGGCACTCAACAGCGGCATCTTCGACGAGGTCATGGTGTCGACGGATGCCGACGAGATCGCCGTCGTCGCCAAAAAGTTCGGCGCCTCCGTCCCGTTCATGCGCAGTGCCAAAACCTCTGACGACTTCGCCACCACCGCCGACGTCCTCAACGAGGTCATCAGCGAGTACGATAAGCGCGGCAGGACTTTTGATTGGTTCGCATGCATTTATCCGACCGCGCCGTTCGTCACCTCCGACAAACTTCGTGCCGCGTTTGAGCGTCTGCAGCAGTCCGATGCCGACATGCTCATGCCCGTCGTGAGATTTTCGTACCCGCCTCAACGTGCGCTCGTCATGCACGACGGTTTGCTCGAATACAAGTGGCCCGAAAATTATCCGCGCCGCTCTCAAGACCTTGAGCCCTTCTATCATGACGTCGGTCAATTTTATTTCTATCGCCGCTCATCTTTCGTCGCCGCACGAAGCGAAGAGGGCACGGCGCTCAAAACAATCCCAATGTTGATGAATGAAATCGAAGTGCAGGATATCGACAATCTGTCCGATTGGGAGCTGGCGGAGATCAAATTTAAGATGATGCTCGAACGAGCGGAGACGATTTGACATGGAAAAATTATTTCTCCGTCGAGCCGAGCCCGAAGACATGATGCTGCTCTATCGTTGGGTCAATGAGCCGTCGGTTCGCACCAATTCGTTCCAATCGGAAATCATTTCATTGGAAGAACATCAACGCTGGTTCCAAAGAGCGCTCGACGATCCGAACGTCAGCATCTTCATAATGA
Source organism: Selenomonadaceae bacterium (assembly GCA_017477125.1). Lineage (GTDB taxonomy): Bacteria > Bacillota > Negativicutes > Selenomonadales > Selenomonadaceae > Quinella. The sequence goes on along the minus strand of JAFUXN010000010.1, from coordinate 7,427 downwards.
CGCTCGACGCTCAACCGATCGGTCAGGTGCGCCTCACTCTCGACAACGGCATTCAAATGATCGATTACAGCATCGACGTCGAGCACCGAAAACATGGATTCGGCACTCTGATTCTCTCAATGGTCGAACAACATTGCGATCGAACACTGCCGTTGGTCGGTAAAGTGCGATTGACCAACGTCGCATCGCAAAAAGTGTTTGAGAAACTCGGCTATGAGAGAACGGAGGCGCCGGATCATTTTATTTACACCAAAATCTTGTCGACGCAGAGGAGGTAGGACGATGAGCATAGTGATAGCGTCGAGCCGTCTGTGGCACAAGCGATTCACTGACGAGATCGAGCGGCGAACGGGCGAGCCGATCACTTACATCGATGACAAAACTCAATTGAATTTCGAGAGCCTTGAACGGTTGGCTCCGAGTTGGGTCTTCTTCCCGCATTGGTCGTACATCATTCCGTCGAGCGTTCATGAAAATTTTCGTTGCGTGATCTTCCACATGACCGATCTGCCGTTCGGACGCGGAGGCAGCCCGTTGCAAAATCTGATCGCGCGAGGAATTTACGAAACTCAACTGTCGGCGATCAAATGCGTCAAGACGCTCGACGGCGGCGACATCTACATGAAGCGACCGTTATCGTTGTGGGGTAGCGCGCGAGAAATTTTCCTTCGAGCGGCTGAACTGGTCAAGGAGATGATGATTGAGATAATCCGCGCGGAGCCGACGCCGTATCCTCAACAGGGTGAACCGGTGGTGTTCAAACGTCGGACGCCGCCCGAGAGCAACATTGACGGGCTCGACGATCTCAAACGGGTGTTCGATTACATCAGAATGCTCGATGCCGAGGGTTATCCTCCGGCGTTTTTGGAGACGGCGCATCTTCGCTTGGAATTTAGTCGGGCGTCGTTGAGCGAGGAAGAAATTTTGGCGGACGTGAGGATTCGATTGAGGGCTAATGATGAGTAAGAAGATTTTTGTGGTGGCGGCGCATCCCGACGATGAGATATTGGGTTGCGGCGGGACGATAATGCGGCATGTATCGGCGGGCGATCGAGTGAGAGTGATGATCCTTGCCGAGGGCGTGACGAGTCGGGACGAAACTCGACAGGCGGAGCGTCGCTCGAACGAGCTCAATCAATTGCATCGAGCGACGGAGCAAGTGGCGGAGTTCATGGGCGTGGAGAGTGTGACGCTTTGCGACTTCCCCGACAATCGAATGGACGGAGTGCAATTGCTCGACGTGATCAAGAAGGTTGAGTTTGAGATCGACAGATTTGAGCCGACCGTGGTGTACACGCATCATGCGGGCGATGTGAATGTGGATCATCGAGCGGCGCATGAGGCGGTGGTGACGGCGTGTCGACCAATGCCGGGCATGTCGGTGCGGGAGATATTATTTTTTGAGACGCTGTCGAGCACGGAGTGGCAGATGCCCGAGGCAGGAAAAATTTTTTGTCCGAACGTCTACGTGGACATCGAGGCGTTCATCGATCGGAAGTTGGAGGCGTTGAGGTTTTACGAATCGGAGATGCGTGCGTATCCCCACTCGCGTTCGTACGAGGCGACGAAAATTTTGGCTCAACGTCGCGGGTTCACGGTCGGTCATCTTTATGCCGAGGCGTTCATGTTGGGCAGGCTAATCCGCGATGAGCGATCGATTGCCGTCGTTCCTCCAATGTGGGGGGGTTGTGACCTAAGCACTGCTGACGGCTTTGCATTTGATCCGCCGCTCGAGCTGATCGAGTTCGAGGAGACGGCTTGACATGGAAAAATTATTTCTCCGTCGAGCCGAGCCCGAAGACATGATGCTGCTCTATCGTTGGGTCAATGAGCCGTCGGTGCGAGCCAATTCGTTCCAATCGAAAATCATTTCGTTAGAAGAACATCAACGCTGGTTCCAAAGAGCGCTCGACGATCCGAACGTCAGCATATTCATAATGACGCTTGACGGTCAACCGATCGGTCAGGTGCGTCTCACTCTCGGTGACAACATTCAGCTCATCGGTTACAGCATCGACGTCGAGTATCGCGGACATGGATTCGGAACCATGATTCTCTCAATGGTCGAACAGCATTGCGATCGAACATTGCCGCTGGTCGGCAAAGTGCAATTGACCAACGTCGCATCGCAACGGGTGTTCGAGAAACTCGGCTATGAGAGAACGGAGGCGCCGGATCATTTTATTTACACCAAAATCTTGTCGACTTAGAAGCGAAGGTATTCAAGTGTCGAACGCCGCCTGATGTTCCGTAAAATATGAATTTCAAATGCGAAGGGTGTTTTGAATGCAGGAAGTCAATCGCAATGTGCCGTTCGTGATCGCGGAGATGAGCGGCAATCACAATCAATCGTTGGAGCGAGCGATCAAGATCGTCGAGGCTGCCGCCGAAGCGGGCGTTGATGCCGTCAAGCTCCAAACCTACACCGCCGACACCATCACCATCGATAAGCGCGATGGCGAGTTTCTCATCTCCGATCCCAAAAGTTTGTGGGCGGGACGTTCACTCTATGAGCTCTATCAAGAGGCTTATACTCCTTGGGAGTGGCAAGCAAAATTGTTTGAGCGTTGTCGAGAATTGGGCGTCATGTGTTTCAGCACGCCCTTTGATCCGACCGCCGTCGATTTCCTTGAGAGTTTGGATTGCCCGATCTATAAGATCGCGTCGTTTGAGAATATTGATCTGCCGCTCGTCAAGAAGATCGCTCGACTTGGCAAGCCGATGATCGTGTCGACGGGCATGGCGAGCGTGTCAGAGATCGATGACTTGGTTCGGACGGCGCGTGACAACGGCTGCACCGATCTGACTTTGCTCAAATGCACGAGCAGTTATCCGGCGACGCCCGCCGATGCAAACCTCCGCACGATCCCGCACATGAAACAGCTTTTCGATTGCGAGGTCGGGCTGTCGGATCACACTATGGGGATCGGAGTAGCGATCGCGGCGGTGGCGTTGGGCGCGACGGTGATCGAAAAGCACTTCACTCTTTCGAGAGCGGAGGGCGGTGTCGACAGCGCATTTTCGATGGAGCCGCACGAGATGGCTCAACTGGTTCGGGAATGTCGAGCGGCGCACGATGCGTTGGGTCGAGTGAGTTATGATTTGAGTGAGCAGGAGTCGCGGGCACTGCGTCGCAGTCTCTACGTTGTCGAAGATGTGAGCGTGGGCGATGTGTTGACGGAGCAAAATATTCGAAGCATACGTCCGGGGCGCGGGCTCAAGCCGAAGCATTATGAGACGGTGCTGGGCAAGAAGGTCAAGCGCGATGTCAAGTTCGGTACGCCGCTCGCTTGGGAGTTCATAGAGAACTGATGCCCTTAACAGATTTTTATCATTGAATTTATTTGCTCTCGCACGAGACGCGGGAGCATTTTTGTTTGCCAAACATTATCGCCGTTGTATAATGGGCGCGGAGATGATTTCAATGGATCAACGCACATTCCTCATCATCAAACTCCTCATCGAAAACGATTCCGGCAAAACTCTCGGCATGCTCGCCAAAGCACTCGGCATCAGTGCCAAAACCGTTTCCCGTCACCTTCCCAAGGTCGAGGCTCTTCTCAACGATTACGATATCAAACTCGAACGTCGAACCGGCACCGGTCTTCAATTGGTCGGCAGCCCCGTCAAGAAGTTCGCCCTGCTCGAATACGCAAAGAAGGCGCTCGATCGTAAAGAGTACTCACCCAAGGAACGCCTCTCCGTCATCATCAGCCGCCTCCTCTCGAGCCGCGAACCCATCAAATTGTTCGTCCTGTCGTCCCAATTGCACGTCACCGACTCAACCATCAGCAACGACCTCGATAAGCTGGAGCCATGGTTTCGCGATCAAGGGCTCCGCTTGCTTCGTAAGCCCGGGCTCGGCATCAGCCTGCTCGGCGACGAACGCGATCTCCGTCGAGCCATCATCAGATACATTTACGATCACATCGGCGAAGACGAACTGCTAAACCTCGTGCAGGATAATCTCAACGGCGCCGATTCCGACGAGCACATCACTCAAGCGTCGAAGTTCCTGCTCGAGTTGATCGACGAAGGCGTTTGGCGCCGCATCGATAAGCTCATTCATACCCTCGCCCTCGAATCCGACTGCCAACTGTCCGATAACGCCTTCATCGGGCTCGTCGTGCATCTGTCGCTCGCCGTCCAACGCATCAAAAATCACGACGCCATTGAACTCGATGCTGAGTCTCTCGACAAACTCAAAACTCATCGCGAATTTAAACTCGCCGCCGCCATCGCCGACAAAATCCGCGCGGAGTTCAACGTCGATATCCCCGACAGCGAAGTCGGCTATCTCACCGCGCATCTGCTCGGCGCGCGCAACCGTTACGATTCAGAGAACATCGGCTCAGTCTCGATGATGGATAATTTCCGTCTCGTGCGGCTCGCTCGATCGGTTATGAAGGCGGCGGCTCGCGAGTCGGGTCGCGACATCGATAAGAATCAAAATCTGCTCGCGGGGCTCGTCAATCATTTCGGTCCGTCGATCAGCCGCTTGAGAATGCACATGGACATTCGCAACCCGCTCCTCAACGAGATTAAAGCGCATTACCCCGAACTCATGACGCTCACCAAGAAATGCGTCGGCGAACTCGAACGCGAACTTCAAATCGAATTGCCCGAGGCGGAAATCGCTTACATCGCCATGCATTTGGGCGCGGCGCTCGCCGACAGCGAACCGTTCCTCAACTCGGTGCATCGAGTGATCGTAGCGTGCCCGACCGGCATGGGGACGTCCAGACTGCTCGCCAGCCGCTTGCGCAGTCAGTTCCGCAATCTCAAGATCGTCGATCAAGTGCCGATCCTGTCGATCAACGCCGCCTACGTCGCCGCAATGGATTTCGAGTTCATCATCTCGACCGTGCCGATCCCAAACGTCGAATGCCCCGTCGTCGTGGTCAACACCGCGCTCACCAAGGACGATCGCCTCAAGATCGAGAACGAGCTCGCTCGACAGAACGAAAATTTTTTGAGCTCGGCGGCGGAGGTAGAGGCTCGATTGCCGTTCGTCGAAGCGCTCAAGATGTTGACCGAGTACGGGCAAGCAATCACGGCTCTGCTGTCGAATTGGTTTTACGTCCGCGCGGAGGTCAAATCGATCGAAGACGCCTGCTCAATGGTCGGCAGGCTCGTCGGACGTTCGACCGTTGCAAGAGAAGGCATCAAAGTCGATCTGCTCGAACGGGAGGACAAGGGCTCGACGGTCTTGACGGGTCACCACATGGTTTTGTTGCATTGTCGAACGGCGCACGTGGTCGAATCGGCGTTCGGGATTTTGCAATTGGGTCGCGGCTTTCAATATCCGTCGGACGGCGAGATCGTTCGAACGGCAATCGTCATGCTCGCGCCGATCGACAGTTCCGAATGCGTGATCGACACGATCGGGCATGCGGCGTCGGTGCTGTTGGATCGTTGGGGGTTCATCGAAATTCTGCACGAGGGCAATGAGCGCGAGATTTACAACGAGCTGGTGAAAATTTTCGAGGCGTTCTACAAAGGCAAGTGCCACGATCTGATCGGATAAAAATTTTTGTGTGGGAGAGTTGATTATGAGTTGGAGCAAAATATTTTTTAGCGCGCTGCTGATGCTGTCGATGAGCTTGACCGCCAACGCTGCGTTCGCGCCCGTCGTCATCGATAAGGGCATCTTCGACGGCGGCATCATTCGAGTGACGGGCATTGCCGACGTCTACGGCGACGGCGAAAAGTTGTCGACCGCCATTGTTCAATATCCGAAGGCGATCAGTCCCAAGAGCGTGTCGCCCGATGATTTTGTGATCGAGGGCAGGACGGTCGACGCCGTTTTCGTCAACGATAAGCCCGAGTCAACCAAGCAATCGGTCGTGGGCGTCTACGTCATTCTTAAGCTCAAACATGAAAACTCCGTGTTCGACGGCAGTCTCGAGCAGAAGCCCGCTCGTCCCGCCAATCGATCTGACACTCAATCGAAAGACGCGCCGATGAGATCGAATCGTCAAGCGCCCGATCTGAAGTTCAGCGTTCAACAGGTCGGGACGGTCGTCGCCGCCGACGGCACCACCTACTTCCCTGCGATGAGTGCGGTCGAAAGTTCGATGGTGAGTTGCCCGACCATTGAGAAGTTCCGTCAAATGGAGTTCACCTCGTCGAGCGGAGTAACGATCCCTTATAACGTTTACCTGCCGCGCACCTACTCGTCGCAAACGACTTATCCGATGGTGGTGTTCATCGCCGACGCCAGCGCCAACATCAACGACGTGACCACGCCCTTATTCCAGGGCAACGGCGCGACGGTGTTCGCCTCGACGGCTGAACAGCGCAAGCATGAATGCATCGTGCTCGCTCCGCAATACACTGCCGATCTGGTTGAGCGATTGGGCATGATGACGACCGACGAAAATGTTTGGACGCCGGGGCTCGAGCTCGTGAGCGAACTGATCTTTGATGCGGCTCAACGCTTCCACGTCGATCCCGAACGCATTTACGGCACGGGTCAATCGCAGGGCTGCATGGCGAACATTGCTATCAGCGATCGATATCCGGATTTCTTTGCGGCTCAATTGTTGGTGGCGGGTCAGTGGAACGTTGATGAGATGGTCGCGCTCAAGGACAAGAAGTTGTGGATAGTGGTGTGTGAGGGCGATAAGAAGGCTTATCCGGGAATGAACGCGGCGGTCGAGCGTTGGAGATCGTTGGGCTCGAACGTGGCGGTCGGCGATAAATTTCTCAACAGTAAAGCTCCCGTCGCCGAGATCAACGCTCAACTGCGCGAGCTCGAGGCTAAGGGAGCGGATATAAATTATACGGTGTTCGAGGGCGGCAACCACATGTACACGTGGTCGTTCGCGTACAATTTGAGTGCGTTGAGGGATTGGCTGTTCCGTCAGAAGCTCGATAAGCCGCTCGACGTCGAGCCGACCGAAGAATAAAAATAGGGGCGCCCGCCTCCGATGCCGGCGGATCGCCCCATTGCCCTTGTCCACAAAATTTTGGTTCGACGGTTGAAGTAGAAGGCGGCGTCCGCCACGCGGGCAGGCGCCGACGCCTTTTTTCTCGTCCTTTATAGCCTCGGCTCTGAAATTTTTATGGGCGACTAAAGGCAACGGCGGCGTCCGCCACGCGTAAAGGCGGCGACGCCTTTTTTATGGGGGCGACGGTTAAAAGATTGGGGCGCCCGCCTACTGGTGCCGGCGGCTCGCCCCATTGCCCTTGTCCCTAAAAATTTTATGGGCGATGGTTGAAGTAGAAGGCGGCGTCCGCCACGCGGGCAGGCGGCGACGCCTTTTTCTCGCCCTTTACAGCCTCGGCTCTGAAATTTTTATTGCCGACTGAAGGCAACGGCGTCGTCCGCCCCGCGAATCGGCGGCGACGCCTTTTTTTTCGTCCTTGACCCGAAACATTTATGGGCGGCAGAAGAAAAGTTGGGCGCCCGCCTCCAATGCCGG
>JAFUXN010000063.1 GCA_017477125.1 Selenomonadaceae bacterium | reverse complement strand
TCAGCGCCATGCTCAAGTTCCGATCGATCGTCACCGACGGCAAGATCAATTTCGTTTGCAATTCAGCTGCCGTCCTGCGTCGAGCGATCTCTCTGTTCAAGAAGCTCTACCCGACCGCGCCCAACGAAATCTCCGTCACCAGATTGCGGCGCCTCACTCGCGTCAAGCGCTACTCGCTCAAGATCGGGATCACATCTCAAACGCTCGATCTTCAACGCGCCGTCTACTCGAACGAGTTCCCCACTTCCGATTGCTGTCGAGCGGCGTACCTTCGCGGAGCATTTCTTGCCGGCGGCACCATCAATCGCCCCGAGTCACACTACCATTGGGAGGTTAAGACTGCCGACGAGTCCGCCGCCATGTTCCTTGCCCGCTCCATGAGCCGCCTCGACTTCCCGACGCGCATCTTTTATCGCAACGGCAATTACGTCGTTTATCTCAAAGAGTTCGATTCGATAATCGATTTCCTGGTGTTCACCGGCGCCGATGATGCGGTCGATCGATACGAGGTCGCGCGCAACATAAAAGACGTTCGCGGGCTCGCCAACCGCCTCGTTAATTGCGAGACGGTCAATCTGCAACGCACCGTCGATGCCGCTCAACGTCAGCTCGACGATATCAAGGTGATCATTCGCAAGAGGATCAGGCTCAAGCGCTCGTTGCGTCTCACGTGTCAAGCTCGTCTCAAGCATCCCGAGATGGCGATGTCGGAGCTCGCGCCATTACTAAAAATCTCAACGTCGGGCGTCAAGTTTCGCATGCGTCAGATACATGAGATCGCCGAGCAAGCCCGTTGAATTTAAATTTATGGTTGACGCCGCTTGATTTTGTTGGCAAAATACCTTCAACCAAATGATGAGAAGAGGTGTTATCTCAATTGGCGAGAACCATTTCGATCGCCAACCAGAAGGGCGGCGTCGGCAAGACCACTACCGCCGTCAATCTCAGCGCGGCACTCGCCTCCAAAGGTCTCCGCATTCTGTTGATTGATTTCGATCCGCAGGGCAACGCCACCGGCGCGCTCGGGCTCGAAAAAAATGCGGTTGCCAAAACCGTTTACGACGTCATCATCAACGGGCTCGACGCTCGTGCCGCAATCCAAAAGACCGCGTTCAAGGTCGAAATCATTCCCGCGAACGTCGATCTCGCCGGCGCCGAGGTCGAGCTCGCTCCCATGACTCAACGCGAGTTTAAGTTGAGCGCCGCGCTCGAGCCTCTTCACGACGACTTTGATTTCATTCTGATCGACTGTCCGCCGTCGCTCGGGCTCTTGACGCTCAACGCTCTCAACGCCTCCGATTCGATCATCATTCCGATCCAATGCGAGTTCTATGCGCTCGAGGGCGTCACTCAATTGCTCCACACCATCGAGCTCGTCAAAAGCAATTTCAATCCGTTGCTCGCCATCGACGGCGTGCTTATGACGATGTACGATGCCCGCACCCGTTTGGGGCAACAGGTGATCGCCGAGGTCAAGAAGAATTTCGGTTATCTCGTCTATGAAACTTACATTCCGAGGAGCGTTCGACTGTCTGAGGCGCCTTCGTTCGGCATGCCCGGCGTCGCTTACGATAAACGGTCGCGCGGAGCTCAAAACTATCTGGCTCTCGCCGACGAAATTATTGATTCCAATCGCAGATCGTAATTGTGTTGACTGATTGAGGTGATGATCGATGGGATTCAAACGCGGCGGACTCGGTAAAGGTCTCGGCGCGCTCTTGTCGCAAATCCGCCACCGCGACGACCGACCGCAGAACGAAATTCAAGAAATCGACTCGACGAAGATAAAGCCCAACCGTTGGCAGCCGCGTCGCACGTTTGATGATACTCTGCTCAGTGAGCTTGCCGAATCGATCAAACTCTACGGCATTTTGCAACCGCTGATCGTTCGACCGCTCGACGATGGTTCGTTCGAATTGATCTCCGGCGAGCGACGGTTGAGGGCGTCGAAGTTGGCGGGGCTCTCGACGGTGCCGGCGATCATCAAAGACTTCACCGACGATCAGATCAGAGAAGTTGCGATCATCGAGAACGTACAGCGCGAGAATTTAAATCCCGTCGAGGAGGCGCGCGCCTACGATCGATTGCTCAACGAGTTCGGCTACTCGAAAGAAGATTTGGCGGCGAAGATCGGTTGCAGTGTCACGCGGCTGATGATGTTGTTGCGCTTATTGAAATTGGCGCCGCAGGTTCAGACGTTCATCATCGAAGGGCAATTGACGGTCACGCAAGCGCTGCCGCTGTTGTCGATCGAGAATGAGGAGTTGCAAATTCAAACGGCGGAGATCATCATCTCTGAAAAACTTTCGGCGCGCAAGGTCAACGCGTTCATCAATGAGCTCAAGACGTCGGGCGTGCTCGACAAGCTGACGCACAGCGTTGAGAACGATCTGCCCATCGACATCACAATCGATGATGAGCCGACGGTTGAGGCGACCGATGATGAAGTCGACGAGGAGCCGGAGGTTGACACGGCTGATAAAATAGATCGAGTGCTCGACGAGCTCACCGACGAGAATGAATTTTTCATGCGCAAGGTCGAGGTCGAGCTGTCAAAGCATTTCGGTCGACAGGTAAAAGTCGTCAAGGGGCGTCGCCGAAGCCGATTGCAGATCGAGTTCACCGATGTTGATGATCTGCTGGTGTTGATGAGAGAGATCGAGCAACCCGCGCGGACGAAGGAAGAGAAGATTGCCGCCCTTCGCCGATTCTCGACCGCCAAGAGAGGAGACAAAATTTAGATGAATGCCGCCGCTGTCCTCACGGACAACCCGCTTTACGTTATAATCGCCTTCGGCGTCATGATGTTGATATCGTATGCAATCATAATCAATCTGTGGATGGAGTTATCGACGGTGAAGAAGCGCTATCGACAGATGATGGCGGGAGTGGAGGGCAGTAATCTCGAACGAATGATCGCCGAACACATTGAGCTCGCCGAAAGCATTTCGAACGACAGGAAATCATTTCAGAAGGAGATCGATCGGCTCGATGCGAAGCTGGTGAAGGCGATTACGCGGCTGTCGGTGGTGCGTTTCGACGCGTTTGAAGATGTCGGCAGCGATCTGAGCTATTGCATAGCGATGCTCGACGAGGAGAACAACGGCATAGTGATCTCCGGGATATTCGGACGAGACGAGGCTCGGACGTATGCGAAACCGATCGTCAAGGGCGAGTCGACATACAAGTTGACGCGCGAAGAGGAGCAGGCTTTGCGCAATGCGATGAACAAATAGGAGGCAAATTTTTTTTGGCTGACAAAGAAAAGGCGCTCGAGGAGAGCGAAGCCCCGGTCAAGGAGACGAAAAAATATCAGTTCAAAATGACGTCGTCGGACGGCGAGACGGAACGGCATTGGACGATCTCATCGGGGCTGCTGAAATTTGGAGTGTTTTCGATGGTATTCGGAGCGCTGCTGTTGATCGGAACGTTGGGGTTCACGGTCTGGGCGGCGCTCAACTTTCGTCTCAACCAAGCTGCGGTGACCGACATGGAGCAGTCGACGGAACTTCAGCAAGAACAATTGTTGTCGCTGTCGAAGAAGGCGAACAAACTCTCGGAGCAGTTGCAGAACCTGACGCAGATGGAAAGCGAGTTGAGAATCCAAGCGGGTGTTGCGCCGCTCGAGAAGAAGCCCGAGGAAGTTGCGCCAACGGATCAACCGATCGATCAACCGACCGAGCAATCGAGCGAGCAACCTTCGGATCAACCAACCGATCAACCGATTGAAGAGCCGCCCGTCGAAGAGATAAGCGACGAGTATGACGGTCAAGGCGGACCGATTGATGATCTCGATGTTGATTCGGTTGAGGAAGCGCTCAAGATGTTGGAGAGCGGGATCGTCGAGCGTCGGGGCAGTCTCGTTCAATTGCAGGACGAGTTGAAGAAGCAGCGCGAGCAGATAGCGCAGATCGTTCAGCAGAGGAGCACGATGGCGGCGACGCCGATGACGACGATCACGATGCCGGGCTCGAGCGTGCCGTACACGAATGCGCCGGTGATGAACAACTCATTTGCGTTGGGGATCACCGATGCGGCGTCGAACGTGCCGGCGATCTGGCCCACGACGGGCGTGGTAACTTCGCCTTACGGATTGCGTTGGGGCGGCACGGACTTCCACCCGGGCATGGACATCGCGAATGACATGGGTACTCCGATCGTCGCGACGGCTGACGGTATAGTTGTGGTGGCGGGTTGGAACTCGGGCGGCTACGGCAATATGGTCGACATCGATCACGGCAACGGGATCATGACGCGCTACGGTCATGCGAGCCAGGTATTGGTGAGCGCGGGGCAGTACGTCAAGCGCGGGCAGATCATTGCGTTGATGGGCTCGACGGGCTTCTCGACGGGACCTCACGTTCATTACGAAGTTCATGTCAACGGGCAGCGCGTCAATCCGATCAGCTACCTTTGATCTCAATCGGAAATAATGTTATCGATCGTCGTCGGGAGGCGATTATACATTGATCGAAAGCGTTTTGCGCAAGACCGACGATCTGATCGTTCGCAAATATCGTGAGCTGTTCGTGCCGACGCTGTTATCGTCGTTTGCGTATTACCTCGGCAATATCCTCAACGGCGTGATCGTCGGCAATCTGCTCGGACTCGACGAGATGGCGGCGGTCTGTGCGTGCATGCCGCTCAATCAGCTCGCGACGGCACTGGCGCTGTTGTTTTCGATAGGATCGACGGGAATGATCGCGATCGCCGCCGCGTCTCGAGAACACGACCGCGCGGATTACATCTTCAGCACGGTCGCGACGCTGACGTTGACGGTCGCGGCGTTGATCCTCGTCGCGCTGTTGCCGATAACCGACGCCTTGACGGAATTTTTATCGTCGGCGCCGGAGTTGCGCCCCGACATGCGAGAGTATCTGCCGCTGTTCGCCATTCACACCGCGCTGATGCTCTTCATCATCGTCTGGAGATTTCTCGTCAAAGCCGAAGGGCTTGCGCGGATTGTAAGTCGGAGCGTGGCGATTCAACAGGTCGCGAATGTGGTTTTGACGTTCCTGTTCGTCGGCAATTTTCATTTGGGGATTGCGGGCGCGAGCGGAGCATTGGTGATCGGTGACGTGCTTGGCGTCGTTTATCTGCTGATCAATTATCGTTCGTCGAGAGATCGCGGGCGCAAATTCGTCAACGTTTTCGGCGACGGCATGAAAAAATTTTTGGCGCAATCGATCGAAGTGATGAAGTCGGGAGCGTCCGCCGCGCTGTTGAGCACGCTGGTTGCCGTCAAAGTCTGGCTGATCTATCAAATACTCGGCAGGCTTGGCGGTTCAGAGGCGATGAGTTGTTATGCGCTGTGCATGACGTTGTGGTCGATCGGCTCGATGCTGACGTCGTCGTGCACTGACTCGGCGATGCCGATTGTCTCGACGCTCTACAGCGAAAAAGATTTTGCGGGCGTCCGCGCGATGATGCGACGCCTTCAACGGTTCGTATTGATTTTGCTCGGCGCGCTCGTGATGCTCATGTGGATTTACCCCGAAATACTTTTAAATGTCTACGGCGTGGACGGCGTTTGGTATTCGTTCCTGACGTCGGCGCCGATCGATGCGCTCATAATTTTGCTCTACAGCCGCTCGGTCGGCTCGGATATTTTTTTGATCGATCGGCTCGATCCCGAAGTGCACTTCGATGTTTCGTTGAAGGCGAATGAGGAATCGGCGTCGCGTTTGTCGGAGCAAGCATATCGAGTGTTGAGGAACGATGGATTTGATGTCCTTGAGGCGACGCGGATGGGTGTGGCACTTGAGGAGATGGTGATGAACATCGCGACGCCGGCGGTCGAGCGGACGGCGCACGTCGACGTTCGGATCAAGTTGACGGCAGACGGACGTAAATTTATTGTGTTCAGGGATGACGGCACGCCTTTCAATCCGTTGCTCTATCGTTCGCTCGACGGTGAGGAGCTGTTGATGGACGAGATCGAAGTGCTCAACGCGTTGGCGAAGGACGTTCAATATAATCGGGTGCTCGGGCTCAACCAAACGGTCATTGAGATCTGATCGTCGTCGGGAGGCGATTATACATTGATCGAAAGCGGCTTGCGCAAGACCGACGACCTTATCAACAAAAAATATCGTGAGCTGCTGGTGCCGACACTGCTGTCGTCGATCTCGTATGATGTCGGCAATGTGATCAACGGCATGGTGGTCGGCAACGTGCTCGGAATCGGAGCAATGACGAGCATTTACGCTTGCATGCCGCTCAGCCAATTGGCGTTGACACTGTCATGGTTGATGTCGATGGGAGCATCGGGAATGATCGCAATCGCCGCCGGAGCTCGCGACAAACTCCGCGCGGATTTCATCTTCAGCACGCTGTTTGTGTTGGCGGCGGGCGGCTCGATATTGATGCTCGCGATGATGCTGCCGTTCACGCATGAGCTGGCGGCGTTCCTGTCGTCGGCGGAAGAACTGCGCGGCGACATCGAAGCATATCTGCCGACGTTCATCATGCACACTGTGATGTCGATCATGATCATCGTCTTCCAATGCGTCATTCGGACGGACGGGTCGGCGGACATGGTCGGGCGAAGCGTGTTCATACAGCAAGGCTCGACCGTGGGCTTGACGATATTGTTTGTGGCGGTGCTCGAGCTTGGAGTGTCGGGAGCGGGCAGCGCGTTGGTGATCGGAGACGTACTCGGCGGAGGATACATGGCGTTATGCTATCGCTCGTCGAGGGATCGAACGCGCCGATTGATCAATGTGTTTGTCGACGGCGGTAAAAAATTTTGGGCTCATATGGTCGAGATATTGAAGACGGCGGCACCGATCGCAATGGTCTCGATATTGACGGCGGTGAAGATGTGGGCGATCTACAATCTGCTCGGGAGGCTCGGGGGCGCCGACGCAATGAGCTGCTATGCATTATGCGTGGCGGTGCTGTCGGTGAACATGCTGTTCCCCAAGGCGTGCGCCGACGCGGCGATGCCGATAGCGGGTATGCTCTACAGCGAGAAAGATTTTGTGAGCGTACGAATGATAATGCGGCGGGTTCAACGGTTGACGCTGATGATGTCGGGAGCGTTTTGCGCGCTGTTGGTGATCTTCCCCGAAGCGATATTGTATGCGTACGGTGTCGAGGGCGAGATCGTTGACTCGGCGACGAGGGCGTTGAGAATATTTTCGTTGAGCATGCCGGGTACGGCGTTGATCGCGGTGATGATCTACTACTTCACGGCACTTCAACGGAGATCGATCGCGATGAGCTTGTCGATAGTCGACGGGATAGCGGTGGTGGTGCCGTTGGCTTGGATACTCTCATCGATGTTCGAGGTGGACGGAGTGTGGGCGGCGTTTGTGTTGACGGCGCCCGTCGGGTTTGCGGTGCTGTTGAGCCATGCGCGTTCGATTGGCAGTGACATCTTTGTGATCGAGCGGATTGATCCCGAGGTGCTCTTCGACGTGTCGTTGATGGAGGCGAATGAGGAATCGGCGTCGCGTTTGTCGGCGGAATCGTATTGGGTGTTGAGAGAGGCGGGCGTTGATGTCCTGACGGCGGACGGGCGTAAGTTTATTGTGTTCAGGGACGACGGTACGCCGTTCAATCCGTTGCTCTATCGTTCGCTCGACGGTGAGGAGCTGTTGACGGACGAGATCGAAGTGCTCAACGCGTTGGCGAAGGACGTTCAATATAATCGGGTGCTCGGGCTCAATCAAACGATCATTGAAATCTGATCGTCGTCGAGAGGCGGCGATTTTTTATTGTCGAATGTGTTGCCGATAAACCGTCGGCGCCAACTATTTATGCGCCCGCGGCAGGAAATTATTTTGGTGCGGCGAAACTTTTAGCAGGCAATCATACATATAGTTATCTGCGACTGCATAACAATTTTTAATGGAGGGCTTGATATGCAAAAGAGGGAGAGTTTGCTCGAAGCTTATCTCAAGCGCGGATTCAGCCGACGAGACTTCATCAAAGGCTGTGTCACTCTGACTTCGCTGATGGGTTTGAGCATGAACATGGTCGGCAAGGTCGTCGAGGCGGCTGAGAACACTCCGTTGCCCGTCGTCATTTGGATTCACGGGCATGAGTGCACGGGTTGCGACGAGTCGTTCATCAGATCGGCGGCACCGTTGGCGTCCGATCTCGTGCTGACGTCGATCGCGCTCGAGTATGATCATCTGTTGAGTGCGGCATGCGGAGCTCCGTTCGAAGCACATCTCGACGAGACGATCCAAAAGTACTACGGTTCTTACATTCTGTGCGTCGAGGGCGCAGTCTCGACCAGGGACAACGGCGTTTACTGCATGAGCGGCGGACACACCTTCACGCATCTGCTCGAGAAGGCGGCGGCGGGCGCGGCGGCGATCATTGCTTACGGCAGTTGCGCGGCATACGGCGGCATTCAAGCGGCGGCTCCCAATCCTACGGGGTCGGCGGGCATTGCTCCGTACGTCGGCGGCAAACCCGTGGTGAAAGTGCCGGGCTGTCCTCCGATCCCCGAGGTGATGACGGGCGTGGTCATGCATGTGGCGCTGTTCGGAACGATCCCTCCGCTCGACGGCGACGGACGTCCCAAACAATTCTACGGCAATCGAATCCATGACACCTGCTATCGTCGTCCGTTCTTCGACGCGGGCATGTTTGCAGAGACATTCGACGATGCGGGCTCGAGGGCGGGCTGGTGCCTGTACAAACTCGGCTGCCGCGGTCCCGAAACTTACAACTCGTGCGGCAACCTGCGTTGGTGGCAGGGCATGAGCTATCCGATCCAATCGGGCGCGCCTTGCATCGGCTGCAGCAATGCCAACTTCTGGGACGAGGCGCCCTTCACCGATCGACTGCCCAAGTACGGCAAGCTCGGCGACGTCGATAAGATCGGTGCGGGCTTGGCGGCGGCGACGGCGGTCGGCGTAGCGGGACATGCGGTTGCGTCGCTCGTCCAGCGCAATCAGCGCGATAATCTGCTCGAAGAGGAGCACAACGACCATTAATATTAGCTAACGAGGTGAAAGTTAAATGCCACATGTAGTTGTTGATCCGATTACAAGGATAGAGGGTCACCTGCGCGTCGAGGTCGATGTGAACGACAGCGGCACCGTGACCGACGCCCTCTCGAGCGGCACCGCCTGGCGCGGTCTCGAGCTCATCATGAAGAACCGCGATCCCCGCGACGCGTGGGCTTACATTCAGAGAATCTGCGGCGTCTGCACGACTGCCCATGCCGTCTGCTCCGTCCGCGCGGTCGAGGACGCCCTCGGCATCACTATTCCCAAGAACGCCAATTATATCCGCAACATCATGGCGGCGACGTTGACCGTGCAGGATCACATCATTCACTTCTACCACCTGCATGCGCTCGATTGGGTCTCGCCCGTCGAAGCACTTTCCGCCGATCCCGCCGCCACCGCCAACCTCCAAACGTCATTGCTCAACGCATACCGCTTGCCGTTGACGGGACCGGGCATGTCGACTGAAGCATTCGAGCATGACTTCCCCGCCGCAACTCCTCAGTACTTCGCCGCGATCCAAGCTCGAGTGAAGGCGATCGTCGACAGCGGACAGCTCGGCATCTTCGCCGCTCAATGGTGGGATCACCCCGATTATAAAATTCTCCCGCCCGAAGTTCATCTGCTCGCCGTCGCTCATTACCTTGAGATGCTCGACAAGCAGCGCGAGATCATCACGCCGCACGTCGTGTTCGGCGGCAAGAATCCTCATCCTCATTACGTCGTCGGCGGCATGCCCTGCGCGATCTCCTTGACCGACGGCAATGCTCCCGTCAACACCGCTCGACTTGCGATCGTCGACAGAGCCATCAACATGGGGCGCTCGCTCGTCAACAATTTCTATCTGCCCGATCTCATCGCCATCGGCAACCTCTACGTCAAGGCGGGCAAGGTCGACGGCGGCGGTCTTGCGAAGTCTCGCGTGCTGTCGTTCGGCTCGTATCCTCTCGACAGTTACACCGGCACTTCCAACGGCAGTTTCTTCCAAAATCTGTTGATCAGAAGCAATGCGGTGGTCGAGAACTTTGCGTTGGGCGTGGCGAACACGACCGTTTATCCGTTGTCGACGAGCGATCTGGTTCGCGACGATGCTTTTGCCGAGGGAGTTCAGCATGCCTGGTACGAGTACCCCGAGAACTCCAAAGCCGATCTGCATCCGTGGCAGGGCATCACGAAAGACAAGTACACCGGACCGAAGGAAGGCACCGGCACGATGTGGCAGACGCTCAACGAGAACGGCAAGTACTCGTGGCTCAAGACGCCGAAATGGCGCGGGCGGCTGTGCGAGGTCGGACCGTTGGCGAAGTACATCGTCATCTACACGAAATTCATGCGCGGGCTGTTGCCTGATCCGACGTGGGCTGAGAAGATGATGATCGATCAGATCAATGCGGTGACGGGAGTGCTGGGCGTGGCGCCCGAGGTTTGGATGCCGACGATGGTCGGTCGTACCGCATGCCGCTGCTTGGACGCTCAACTCAACGCGGAGATCAATCGATTCTTCTTCGACAAGTTGATCGCCAACCTCAAGACGGGCGATCTTCAGACCGTCAACAATGAGAAGTGGTACCCCGACAGTTGGGCGCCGAAGACGATGGGCGTCGGGCTGTATGATGCTCCGCGCGGAGCGTTGAGTCATTGGGTAGTGATCGAGAACGGCAAGATCGCCAACTATCAGTGCATCGTGCCGACCACGTGGAACGCATGTCCGCGCGACGACAATGCGGGGCATGGCGCTTACGAGCTGTCGATGATGGATACGCACATTGCGGACGCGTCGAAGCCGTTGGAGATCGCTCGAGTGATCCGTTCGTTCGACCCGTGCATGGCTTGCGCGACCCACCTGTTCAATGCCAAGGGCGAGGAGATCAATTCCTTCTCGACGAGCCATTATTGATTGAGCCGAACTGTTGAGAGAAGGTGAGATAATGAAATCGGTCAAAGATGTCAAGCGCAAGGAGTATTACATCTTCAGCCCGTTCCTGAGGATATTCCATTGGATCATGGTGGGCTCGATCGTGACGCTGTTCGCGACGGGGCTGCTGATCACCAAGCCGGCGTTGGTGTCGGCGACGGAACCGAACTTCACGATGCTGTCGATGGATTTGATCCGCGACATTCATTTCGTGGTGGCGTTCCTGTTCTGCGCGTCGTTCATACTTCGGATTTACGGATTCATCATCAACAAGGGAGATCGATTGTTCCCGCGGTTCTGGGAAGGACACTTCTACAGTGAGACGGTCGAGGTGGCGCTGCACTACATGCTGTTGAAATCGCATCACGCGCCGTTCCTCCGCAATCCGTTGGCTCGAGCATCGTACGCGGGGCTCTACGTGCTGGTGCTGATCGAAATCCTGACGGGCTTCGCGATGTACTTCATGACTTCGCCGTCGGCGGTCGGGGGCTTCCTGTTCGGTTGGGTCAACACGATCCTCGGCTCGGAGATGATGGCTCATTACGTGCATCACTACGTCGCCTGGCTGATCATCGTGTTCGCCATCGGTCACTTCTACATGGTGCTCCGCGCGGAGTTCATGGAGGGCGAAAGCGAAGTGTCGAGCATGTTCAGCGGCAAGAAGGTGCTGGCGCATGTTCCCAAGGACGCCAACGAGCTCGATTGAATTTGAATGAATTGATGGCAATAAAAAATGCCGACCTCCGATTGTGGAGAGCCGGCATTATTTTTTTACGCCTTCAACGCGTTGATCTTCTTGGCGAGACGAGACTTCTTGCGCGCGGCGTTGTTCTTGTGGATCGTGTGATTGGCAGCCGCCTGATCGATCGCTTTGGTCGCCGCCGAGAACAAGCTCATTGCCTCATCGTAATTGTTTTCGGCGATCGCGGCGAGCACCTTCTTCTTCGCCTTCTTGATGCGATCCTTCTCGAAAATATTGCGCGCCCGACGTTTGGCGTCCTGCTTGATGCTCTTGACTGATGCTTTGATATTCGGCAAAACGTGATAGCTCCCTTCGATAAAAGTTTTAACGGAAATGCAGTCTATCACACCGCCGATCGGTTGTCAAACAATAAATCACGAGACGCCGTCGGGAGCGGCGCATTCGACCGATAAGAAAAATAGGGCGCGTCGCCTCCCTCGTCGGCGGGCGCCGTCCCTTCGTTCGCTTCCCCGTAAACCCCAAAAAAACATGAACCTCAAAAGTTTTTTGGGCGACGATGAAAAATAGGGCGCGTCGCTCTCGAAGTAAGCGACCGCGCCCACGCCGTTCATTCAAAGATATTTACCCCGGAGGTTTTTATCGAGCAGAGGGCGCCGCCGCCCCGCGAGTAGGCGGACGCCCGTCTTTTAACCGCCGCCTTCAACCGTTGAGATCCCGTTCAGGAGAAGGGCGCGCCGCCACGCGAGACGGCGGGCGCCCTTACTTTAACCTTCGCCCCTAATCGTCGCCCTCCGACCGTTGATCTGATAACAGAGAAAAGGGCGAGCCGCCCCATCAGGGAGGCGGGCGCCCGTCTTTTAACCGCCGCTCTTCAACCGTTGAGCTTCTGAACATGATCGGGGTGAGCCGCCCCGCGACCAGGCGGTCGCCCGTCCCTTCAATCTCAAAAGTTTTTTGGGCGACGATGAAAAATAGGGCGCGTCGCTCTCGAAGTAAGCGACCGCGCCCACGCTGTTCATTCAAAGATATTTACCCCGGAGGTTTTTATCGAGCAGAGGGCGCCGCCGCCCCGCGAGTAGGCGGACGCCCGTC
>JAFUXN010000062.1 GCA_017477125.1 Selenomonadaceae bacterium | reverse complement strand
TCGGAAATGACAGCGGAGGCAGTGGGCACGCCGCCCGCGCCGGGACCGAAGAACATGGCTTCGCCGATCGAATTGCCGCGGACGAAGATCGCATTGAACACTCCGTTGACGCTTGCCAGCGGGTGATCCTTCGGAAGGAACGCGGGATGCACGCGAACATCGATGCCGAGATCGGTTTCCTTGCCGACGGCGAGCAGTTTGACCACGTAGCCGAGAGATTTTGCGTAATCGATATCGGCGGTGGTGATCTTGGTGATGCCCTCAACGTAAACGTCTTTCAATTGAACGCGGGCATTGAAGGCGAGCGACGCGAGGATCGCAGCCTTGCGAGCGGCGTCGAGCCCCTCAACGTCTGACGTCGGATTGGCTTCCGCATAGCCGAGCGCTTGAGCTTCCTTGAGCACGGTATCGTAATCGGCGCCGTCGTCCGCCATCTTTGAGAGCATGTGATTCGTCGTGCCGTTAACGATGCCGAGCACTTCGGTCAAACGGTTGGCGGTCAAGCATCGACGGAGCGGCATGATGATCGGAATACCTCCGCCGACCGCCGCCTCGAATAAGTAATCGATCTTGTTTCGCTCGACGGCGTCAAAAATCTCGTCGCCGAACTGCGCGATGAGGTCTTTGTTGGCGGTGACGACATGCTTGCCGGCGTTGATCACTCGAAGTTGGAAATCCTTGGCGACCTTGGTGCCGCCGATGAGCTCAATGACGATCTCGATTGACGGATCATTTAAGATGTCGTCGAGATCAAACGTGGTGTTGAGCCCTTTGAGGATCGGGCGCGACATATCTTCGGGGCGCACGAGAATTTTTTCGAGCGTGAGCTTGGCGCCGATGCGTTGTTCGATAAGCGCTTTATTCATCTGCAGGACGGTGATGACACCGGTGCCGACCGTGCCCGAGCCGAGCAATCCGATTTTAATTTCTCTCATAGAGTTGAGCCTCCGATCTGATTTTGTGATTGAACAGAGTGTTTTTTCGGCAAGCGTGGGATTTAATCCTGCCGCGCGTAATTTTTTACTTTTCAATGCCGTCGACGATTGCTATAATGCAACCGACGATCGACTGAAAGGGTGAGTAAATGGATCGGGAACAGCAGACGTCGAATCGAACATTCCGAGTGATAATGCGGCTGATGATTTTGTTGGCGGCGCTGGCAGGAGTATTTTGCGCGTCATTTTTGGTGACGCTGACGATAAAAACGGATCGCCCGATGGAAGTCATAAAGTACATGTTTGCGACGGACGAGGAGCGGCAGAAAATATTATTGACGAGGCTCGAAGAGCAAGAGCGGCTTGAGAGACAAAAGCGCGCGGAGCTCGAGGAGCAAGACCGTCAATCGAAGACCGAGGAGCCGGAGGACGATCACGAGCAGGAGGAGCCGACGGTTGAAGAGCCGACGGAGGAAGATCAAAGGTACAGCGGAGCGGGCTGGGCGGACAAGCTCGAGCGCTTGAAATCGATCAAATCGGCGGTGGCGGATCGGATCAAGGATCGGGAGCATTACGTGCCGCTCGAGGAGATACCGCGTTCGTTGAAGCAAGCGATCGTGGCGGTTGAGGACTCGCGTTTCTACTCGCACAGAGGATTTGATCCCGAGGGCATAGCGCGGGCGACGGTGGTCAACGTTGAGGCGGGGCAGATTGAGGAAGGCGCCAGCACGATCACTCAACAGCTGGTCAAGAATTTGTTTCTGACGCAGGAACAATCGTTCACGCGCAAGATTGAGGAGATATTGTTGGCGATCAATCTCGAGCGGAATTTTAGCAAGGACGAAATCCTTGAGATATACCTCAACACGATTTACTTTGGGTCGAACTTTTATGGCGTGTACGAGGCGGCGGAGGGATATTTCGGCAAGGAGCCGCGCGATCTGACGTTGGCGGAGTCGGCGATGCTGGCTGGACTGCCCCAAGCGCCTTCGCTCTATTCTCCGTACGTAGATTTTTTGGCGGCGAAGAACCGTCAACTGATAGTGATCAATGCGATGGTGAAGGCAAACGTATTGACGCATCGAGAGGCGGAACGGGCGCGCAACGATCTGATCATATTGGTCGGCGAGGACGAGAACGAGTTTGAAGAGCGATCGTATGATTGACAGCCGAAAACTTTTGTGATAGACTTCGACTGTTTTATTGAAATGAGCCCGAGGGGAGTGATAGAGATGGCAGCATATTGTGAGGTATGCGGCAAGGGCGTGATGAGCGGCATGAAGGTCAGTCACTCGCACATTCGAACCAAACGTAAATGGAAGCCGAACATTCAACGCGTTCGAGCGATCATCAACGGCGAGGTCAAGAGGATCAACGTGTGCACTCATTGCCTCCGCGCGGATAAGATTCAGCGCACTCTCTGATCTGATCGGAAAAAAATTTAGCGTCGTCCGAAGCGGGCGGCGCTTTTAATTTTCTCCCGTCGCATCAAATATTATCGTTGAGCATGTCTCCGACGGAGTTATAAACTTTGCGAGCGGCTTGGTGCATGAAGTCGGCGGCGCGCGCGACGGTGTAGCCGTTGAAGCCGACGATCATGGGCAGATCATTTCGGTCGTCGCCGATCACATGGATTTCGTCATTGCCCCAATCCATCAGGCGGATCAAATTCTCGACGCCGAATTTCTTATCGACGGGGCGAACGTTGATGTCGAGATAAATTCTGTTCTGATTGCCGCGGAGTTGAGGAATCTCGCGCTCGATCACTTCTCGAGCGGCGGTTGCGTCCTCCTCGTTTGGAAATTTGATGCCGAACTGAACCACGTCGTCGCGCTCGATCACATCGGACCAAGAGATGGGCGGAGCGATCTCCGTCGGCACGTAATTGGAATCGGATCGAAGTGAAAAGCTCTGACGTTCGCAGAAACAGATCATCGCGTGGTTGGTGTCGGCGATCAACGGCATTGACAGCAGATGTTCCTTCAACGGTCGAGCGATGCGGATCGATTGAAGGACGTTGCGATCCTTATCGAAGATGACGGCGCCGTTGACGCAGATCAGAAAATCGGTTGTGATGTCGTAGTGTCGAAGGTCATGGTTGAGCATGGTGAGCTCGCGTCCGGTGGCGATGCCAAACTTATTGCCCGCCGCCCTCCATTGATGAATTGCGTCGATGGTCGACGGAGGAATGCGATCATCGAACGGCTTCAGAGTGCCGTCGAAATCGGTAACAGCGATCTTCATGATGAGCCTCCCGTTTTTGAGCTCGATGTTAGCATCGACGTCGGGCGTTGTCAATTTTTTGCCTTGACATGCCTTCGACGGTGCAATAAAATCGTTGATAGCAAGGAGGTAGATCAGATGAATCCGATTATTGAACGGCTCGTGAATGAGAAGGTCGATGCGGCGCTCAAAAATGCGTCGATCCCCAAGAAATTTTTCATCACCGAGAACGGTCGCGGCGTGGTCGACGGAGGCGATCTTTATAATGCGGTGGTCGCCGACGTGATGTCGGTCGTGAAGGTGGCGATCGGCGAGATCCTGTCGGAGATCGTTTCGACCCAACAGAAGCAAGCTCCTCAGCCTGCGGCTCAACCCGCGCCCGCTCCTCAACCTGCGCCCGCTCAAAAATCTCAACCGTCGAAGTCGAAGGTCACCACCAGGAAATAATTCGTCGCATGAAGAAACGTCTCAATTATGTTTGCGCCAAGTGCGGCTACGTCTCAACGAAATGGATCGGCAGATGCCCCGATTGCGGCGGCTGGAACTGTTTCGAAGAAGATGCGGCGCCAATGCCGTCGGCAAAAGACTCCGCGCGGAGCCTCAACTCGATCCTGCCGACGCCGATCACCGAAATTGATCTCAATGACGTGCCGCGGTTGCCGTCGGGCTCGGGAGAACTCGATCGGGTATTGGGCGGCGGCTTCGTTCACAGTTCGGTGGTGTTGATGGCGGGAGCGCCCGGCATCGGCAAGTCGAGCTTGGCTTTGAAGGTCGCGGCGACGATGGCAAGCGGCGGCTCGAAAACGTTATACGTGTCGGCGGAAGAATCGGCGGCGCAGATCAGAATGCGCGCCGATCGAATCACCGCGATCTCGGATAACCTGTTCGTGTCGACGCAAAACGTACTCGAGCAGATCATCGCGTCGATCGACAAGTTGCAACCGAACTTCGTAGTGGTCGACTCGATCCAAACGATATTCAAATCGACAATAGACTCGTCCGCCGGCAACGTCTCTCAGATCAGGGAGTGCGCGGCGGATTTTTTACGCGTCGCCAAGTCGAAGGACGTGACGATCATCTTGATCGGGCACGTGACGAAGGACGGCTCGTTGGCGGGACCGCGCGTGCTCGAGCACCTGGTCGATACGGTGTTGCTGTTCGAGGGACAGCAGGCGGCGGACTTGAGGATATTGCGGGCGATCAAGAATCGGTTTGGAGCGACGTCGGAGATCGGTTTGTTCGAGATGAGGCAGGAGGGCTTATTCGATCTGCCGGACGCGTCGAGCCTGTTCCTTCCCGACAATCCCGACGAGATCGGCAGTGTGGTGTTGCCGACGGTCGAGGGGTCGCGAGCGCTGTTGGTCGAGATTCAAGCGCTGGTGGCGAAGACGTCTATCATGCCGCCGCGTCGAACGTCGGACTCGATTGACGTCAAGAAGGTGCAACTGTTGTTGGCGGTGCTCGAGAAGCGATTGCGGCTGGCGATCGGGAACTGCGACGTGTTTTTGAAGACGGCGGGCGACATCAAAATCGACGAGCCGGCGGCGGACTTACCGATCGCGATCTGTTTGGCGTCGAGCTTTGCGAACTTACCGATCATGCCGCGGACGGTGATGTTCGGCGAAGTGGGGTTGGCGGGAGAAGTCCGCGCGGTGCACTTCGCGAGGCAACGGTTGTATGAGGCAAAGCGATTGGGCTTTGAACGAGCGATCATTCCGCTGAACAATGCGCGAGAGATCGACGCGACGGAGTTATCGATTGAGCTCGTCGGCGTCTCGACGTTGAGGGAGGCGTTCAAAGCTGCCTTCCCTCGTCGCTCCGAATGAGCGCTCAAAAAATTTTGCCGCCGCCCCTTGACATCAAAATCCATCGTGGTATAATCATCGGCGTTTAGGGGTATCGCCAAGTTGGTAAGGCACCAGACTCTGAATCTGGCATTCGTTGGTTCGAATCCAGCTACCCCTGCCAATCCGAAATTTAATTCAGTGTGACATAGATGAACCAATACCAGGAAATCTTTTTGAACAGCCTGCTCGCGTCGACCGCGGCGGGCATTTTTTGTGCCTCCAACCTCCCGCTCCAAACCCGACCGTTGATGATCGCCTCCGTGATCGCATTTGTCGTCGCCGCCCTCACCGTCGTTCGCAACCGCCGTGAATCGTTCGTCGCGTGCTCGATCATGTTCATGATCGTCGGCGCCATGCGCTTTCAAGCCGTCGATACCCTGCCGCCCGATGACATCTCGACCTTCGCCAACCAACGGATCGCCGTCAACGGTCGCATCGTCGACGCTCCCGATTATACTCTCATCGATCATAATCTCTACATCGCGCGCTTCAACGTCGAGGTCGACAGTGTTAAAACTCTCAACGGCATCGAGCACGCAAGCGGCAGAGTCCGATTGACCGCTCGAATGAGTGAGCCGCCCGACGCGCGCATCGACGATCGGATCAGCGCAATCGGCAAGCTCAGCCTCCCGATCAATTACAACAACCCGGGGCAGATCGATTCGACCAATCTGTTGAAGACCGACGGCATCACCGCGCGCATGTCCGTGACCAAGTCCGCCATCAACTTTGAGCCCGTCGACGGCTCGCTCGCCACCAAATTCTTGCGCGCCATGGCTGCCGTCCGTCAACACTACAAGGACATGCTCGACAGCGCCATGCCTTCGGATGACGCGGCAGCGATCTTTGCCATGCTCTTCGGCGGCTACGGAGGACTCCGCGCGGAACTGATCGAGTCGTTCACGACCGTCGGCATCGTTCATATCCTGTCGGTCTCGGGATCGCATATCTCGATACTCGCCGCCGCCGCCGGAGCTCTCGCCTCATTATTAAAACTCCGTCGAGCATCAAAGTTCATGATCGGTTGCGCGATCATCGTATCGTACGCGATCCTATCGGGGTGCGTGCCGCCCGTCATTCGTTCAGCCGCAACGGGCTGCCTCACATTCTTCGCGCTCGCCTTCAATCGTCAACGCGACGCCCGACGCCTGCTCACCATCGTCGCGCTCATCATGCTGCTGTTCAATCCGCTGCTCTTGTTCCACATCAGCTTTCAACTGTCGTTCACCGCCACCGCCGGCATCTTATTCCTGTCGCCGCTCATCAATCGTCGGCTCGAGAAGCTCAACCCCAACGACCACAAATTGATCTCGGCGATCTCGATGTCGATCGCGTGCACGTTGGGCGCGACAATTTTGCCGCAACCCGTCGTCGCCTGGTACTTCAATCAGCTGTCGATCAGCTCATTGCTCGCCAACCTGATCGTCACTCCGATCCTCGAGGTGATCATCGTCGCGGGACTGGCGGCGGGATTGATCGCATTCGTCGTGCCGCCGCTTGCCAAATTCATCTGCGTCCTGTTGAGCCTGGCATTCGGCGCCGCTTATGAACTGACATCGTTGCTCGCCAAGCTCCCGCGCTCGAGCATCTACTTCCCGACGCTCCAACCCATCGCCGCCGTTGCCTACTATGCTTTCATCGCTCTGATCGTCCGCCGCTCGACGCTCATAAAATATTTTCTGATCGCGGCGCTCATTGCCGTCCCGATCGGTTTCGTGCTCGACAGGGACGAGGGCATGCGCGTTCACTTCATCGACGTGCACCAAGGCGATTGCGCGCTGGTCATCACTCCCCACGGTCGGGCGATGATGTTTGACACCGGCGGCGTCCGCGAACACAATTATGATCTCGGCGGGCGCGTGGTGGTTCCCTACCTCAAGCATTTCGGCGTGACCCATCTCGATTACATCTTCCTCAGCCATTCGGACGCCGATCACTGTGAAGCCGTCGGCTCGCTCCTCGACAAGATGCCCGTCGACCACATCATCACGTCTCACGAGCCGCGGGAGCGTTATGCCGATTCGTTTGGCATGTCCGAAGGCGATCGACGGCTTGATGTCATGCGCGCGGCGGTCGAGAACGAAACTTTTGAGGTCGACGGCGTGAAGGTCAAGGTGATCTACTCGCCCAAAGATATTGTCGGCGGCGCCAACGAGTTTTCGAATGTCTATCGAGTGACTTACGGGGCGGCGTCGTTCCTGATCACCGGCGATCTGACGGTCGAGGGCGAGCATGCGATCATCGATCGGGACATCGGCAGCACCGTGTTGAAAGTCGGGCATCATGGATCGTTGACGTCGTCGAGCGAAGAGTTCATTCGAGCGGTGGCGCCCAAGTATACGGTGATCTGCGTCGGGGCGAACAACACCTTCGGGCACCCGCGCCATGAGATCGTTGAGCGTCTCGAGCGATCGGGCGCGACGATCAAGCGGACGGACATCGACGGCGCGATCGTCTTCACCACCGACGGCAACAATCTCCGCGTCTCAACCTGCAGATAGGAGGATCATCATGAAGAATTTATCGGACGCGCTGGCGGGCTGTAACACCGAGGAGGAAGTTAAATTTGCCTTCGTCCGCTACTTCAGCCGCATGTTCAAGAGCAAATTCAAATTCGACAGCCGCAAGAATATCGACTTCTACACGCCCCAAATCCTCTTTGAGTTTAAATTCGACGCCAACCTCAACGCCGTCGCCAACCGCGCACGCGCCTTCGCCCAATCCCTCTACTACATTCGACGGCTGACCTACGGCACCGACGACCGCGTCCCGAGCCGATACGTTTGCGTTGTCGATAAACACTCCGCCGCGATCGTTCCCGTCGAGCTCCTCAAAAATTATTTCTCCAAACGCCAACCCGACATTTACGATTGGGATTTGGCTCCTTCGACGCCCTGCAAAAAATTGCGCGCCGATCTCTCCGTCGAGCCGATCATCATCAACTGCCGCGTCTTCGACTTCGACGCCGACCAAGATGCTTTCGTCGATCGGATCAGGAATATCTATCTGCAACCGTCGGGCGACGCCCCCAACGTCAAGAAGGAGATCAACGAGTTTAATTTCCATGCGATCTTCGACGAGTGGGATCGACAGTTCGGCGACAGCGTTGCCAACAGTCATAAGCCCTCCGAATACTTCTTGACCGACGTCGAGAGCGGCAAAAGCGCGGTAGTTGAGGATCGGACGGTGCTGTTTCGGTTGGGCGACGGCACGCGGAGCGAGAAGGTCATGCCGATCGACAGTTATAAAATGTTTTGGGGGCGGCACGATCGAGTGAGCGACGCGCGGACGATGATAGCGATTCGTCAGAAGATGGATCGAATGACGGCGATAGAGTTTCGACGGTTCACGGGAGAGTTCTTCACGCCGATCGATCACGCGCGCAAGGCGCTCGAATACATAGAGCGGGTGTTGGGTGCGGAGTGGTGGCGGACGGGTCGATATCGGTTGTGGGACATGGCGGCGGGGACGGGCAATCTGGAGTATGCGTTGAAGGGCGAGGCGTTGCAGTACTGTTACATCTCGACGCTGTTGAAGGACGATGCGGCGTACTGTGGGAAGATATATCCGTCGGCGACGGTGTTTCAGTATGATTATCTCAACGACGGGCGAGAGAAGTTGCCGCCGAAGCTCCGCGCTGATCTCGACGACCTCGATATCAAATGGATCGTGCTGATCAATCCGCCCTACGTGACTGCCAACAATCGTGAGCGCGACAAGACTAAGATCACAAAGACAACGGTATCGATGACGACGATCCGACAGCTCATGATCGATGACGATATCGCCGAAGTCAGTCGCGAACTTTCATCGCAGTTCTTTTATCGGATCGATCGGGAGTTCAGGGATCGACAGACGATCCTCGGCGTCTTCTCCAAGATCAAATACATCAACGCGCCATACGATCAGGGGCTCCGCGATCGATTTTTCGACTACAAATTTGAGGGCGGCTTTCTGTTTCCGTCGAAGGCGTTTCAAGGGACGAAAGGGCAATTCCCCGTCGGCTTTGCCATGTGGAACCTTGCCGAGCACATTCCGTTGAGCGATCAGACGATCGAGTTTGACGTGATGAATGATCGGCTCGAGAAGATCGCCGTCAAAAAAATAAGCTCTGTTCCGCGCGGAGCCCTTCTCAATGAATGGATCGATCGCCCTCCAACCATAAAAATCTTTCCTCCGATGTCTAGTGCTTTAAACGTAAGCTATAACAGCCGGGAACAGCGAAACAGAATAGCCGAAGGCTTTCTGCTTTCGCTTTTAGCCAACGGCAACGATCTCATGCATCAAAATAACACAGCTCTGTTATCAGGTCCGTATGGGAGTCCCGGCGGCATGTCGGTGACGGCGGAGAACTTTGAGCGGGCGATGGTGGTGCATGCGGTTCGACGGTTGCCGCGCGCCTCCTGGCTCAACGACAAGGATCAGTTCCTTCAACCGTCAAAGCCGTTGCCGCCCGAGTTCGTTGATGATTGCGTGGTGTGGTCTCTGTTTGCGCCGTCAAACAACACCGCGTCACTCCTCAACGTCGAGTACGAGGGCACCGTCTATCGGATCATCAATCACCTCTACCCGTGGACGATCGACGAGCTTTCAACATGGCAGTGCTCCGATCTTGAATTGTTATATCCGTTGGTCAGTGAGGAGGAGCGATTTGCGGCTCGATGGTTGGGCGCAAAAAAATTATCCGCGGAGGCGGACTCTGTATTGAACGAGGCTCGTTCGATCTATCAACGGTTCTACGCTCGGCTCAACGAATTGGATCGGAAGAAGTATCGGCTCGAGGCTTGGGACGTCGGCTGGTATCAAGTGCGTCGGTCGTTGGAGGAGGCGCGGTTGCTCGACGGGGATCGGTTCCGATTGGCGTTTGATCGGTTGGGGGCGAAGTTGTTGCCGCAGGTGTACTCGCTCGGTTTTCTCCTCAACGATGTCACCTACTTCGACTGATGTCCCCCGCCCGCTGTCGACATGTACATGCTCAGCTTCATGATTTTTGAAAGTACATCGCGAATGATCCAGCGTCTAAGAATTTTTGCCGTCGGCAACTGCGATTCGGAGCTCAAATCGAGCAGACCGTTCAAGTTGATAATGATCATTTTCTGTTTGCCACCAAGTGTGTGGAATTCGTCCACCCCTTTGTCTTCAGGTTCGACATGATCGTAAACAGCTTTAGCGACATCTTTGTAGCCGAGAGCTTTCGCGACGTCTCTACCGACGAACCACGGCTCACCATCGATAAACCGACACCTGAGACTTATGCCGAGTTCTCGATTAACAAACTGATAAACTCCTTCGTTCTCTGCCAAGCGTCCTTCATAAACGCTTCGCTCTGCTCGTTGGATGCGAACCGAAACATCTTCATTGGCGGAAGTATTACGGCTACGCTCCAATATTTTTTTCTTGTGGGATATGACAACCTCACAGCATTCTTTGGAGCAGTATTTTTTTGAGAGCGAAGATGTAGTGAAGGGCTTGCCGCAGCACTCACAAATTTTTTCGATGGTGGCTCGATTTCTGCCGTGGTAGGACAAGTGCTCGGAGCTGGTCATGAGGCGGAGCCATTCGATGTTGTTCTCGCTCTTGTCGAACGTGCCGTCGGGGTTGCGATGCTCATGATGAACGACGCAGCCCTCGGGAACCTTGCCGCAGTGAAATTCATAGACATCGATGTGAAGGGCGTGCTCCTTCTTCATGATGTAACACTTATAGTAACCATCTTTTGTCGAACCGTACACTCTGCCGTTGAACTTCTGATGCTTGGGATCGATGACGAGGACGTGCCCATTGCCGGGATCGCCGGGCTTGGTGCCGGGGGCGTCGGGTTTGATGGTCGGTACAATCATAATTGCTTCCTCCTTTGCACTTGACAACGGAGGCTTTTCTCTGATAACATGCCCGCATAGCATGAGAAATGAGTGCGCTCTCCGTTGTTGGTATTTTTAGCATCCATACTTTAACACATGGAAGCGCTGTAGTCAACATATAACAAGTCGGGCTCGATCGGAAGGTCGGGCTCGAATTTTTTGTTGCCGTAAAAATTTTAGGCGACAAGATACGCCGCAATCACATAAAAAATTTGTCGCCATGATAAAATTTAGTGCATAAAGGAGGGTTTGCGCGTGAGCATATTTACTAAATTTAAGCATCTCATTCCGATCGCCAAGTCCGATAACGGACACCAACAACTCAACGCCGGCGGTCGCGAATGGGAAAATTTTTATCGCAACCGCTGGTCGTTCGACAAGGTCGTGCGCTCCACCCACGGCGTTAACTGCACCGGCTCATGCAGTTGGAACATCTACGTCAAGAACGGATTGGTCGCGTGGGAGAACCAAGTCCACGATTACCCCGAGACTTCGCCCGAAATGCCCGACTTTGAACCGAGAGGCTGTCCGCGCGGAGCGTCATTCTCATGGTACCTATACAGCCCGCATCGAATAAAATATCCTTACATTCGCGGCGAGCTGGCTCAACTGTGGCGTTCCGCTCGACAAAATCACCCGACCGCACTCGCCGCTTGGAAGTCGATCGCCAACGATCCGACGCAACTCAAGAAGTACAAAGAGGCGCGCGGCATGGGCGGGTTCGTGCGCTCGAATTGGGATGAGGTATCGGAACTGATCGCGGCGTCGCTGCTTCACACCGTCGACAAGTACGGTCCCGATCGAATCTTCGGCTTCAGCGTCATTCCCGCGATGTCGATGTTGAGCTACGCCGCCGGACTTCGGTTCGTCCAATTGATGGGCGGCGCGGGCTTGTCGTTCTATGATTGGTACGCCGACCTGCCGCCCGCGTCTCCGCAGATGTGGGGTGATCAAACCGACGTACCCGAGTCCAGCGATTGGTTCAACGCGGGCTACATCATCACGTGGGGCTCGAACGTACCGCTGACGAGAACGCCCGACGCCCATTTTTTGGTCGAGGCTCGATACAAGGGAACGAAGGTCGTTTCGATCGCGCCCGACTATGCCGAGTCGACCACCGTCGCCGACACGTGGATCAATCTCAAAGTCGGATCGGACGCGGCATTTGCGATGGCGATGGGGCATGTCATTCTCAAAGAGTATTTCATCGAAAAACCGACGGAGTTCTTCATCGAGTACAACAAGCAATACAGCGATTTCCCGTTCCTTGTGACGATCGAGGAACGCGACGGCAAATATTATCCGAGCCGGTTCCTCAACGCGCAGGACATGGGACGCGACGACAAGCATGCCGAGTTCAAGCATTACGTGATCGATGAGAAGAGCGGCAAGCTCGTGATCCCGAACGGAACGATGGGCGACCGTTGGGATCGCAAAACCAAATGGAATCTCAAGCTCGAGGACAGCGACAGCGGCGAGCCGATCGATCCGAAGCTCTCTGTCATCGACGAGCGCGACGACGTTGTGACGATCCAACTGCCTTACTTCGGCAATGAGATCAGCAGTCGAATGCTCGAGAGGACGATCCCCGTCAAGAAACTCAAAACCGCGTCGGGCGTCAAACTCGTTACGACGGTTTATGATCTGACGATGGCGAATTACTCTGTCGATCGCGGGCTCGGCGGGACGGCGGCTCAATCCTACAATCAGGACATACCTTTCACTCCGCGTTGGCAGGAGAAGTTCACGGGCATCGACGCCGACATGGTGATCCACACTGCGCGGGAGTTTGCCGACAACGCGATCAAGACGCACGGTCGGACGATGGTGATAATGGGCGGCGGCATCAATCACTGGTATCACGCCGACATCATCTATCGCACGATCCTCAATCTGCTGGTGTTCTGTGGTTGCGAAGGCAGGAACGGCGGCGGTTGGGCGCATTACGTCGGTCAAGAGAAGTTGCGTCCGGCGGAAGGTTGGGCGCGGATCATGACCGCAACCGATTGGCAGGGCGGCGCGAAACTGCAAAACTCGACGTCGTTCTTCTACTTCTCGACAGATCAATGGAGGAGTGAGGAAGTCGACACGGCTCCGTTGGTTGCCGCCAATGAGACGCCGCGCTATCGTCATTGCGGCGATTACAATGTGTTGGCGGCGCGGCTCGGTTGGATGCCGTATTATCCGAACTTCAACAAGAGCGGTCAGAAGATCGCGGACGAGGCGGCGGCAAGCGGCGGTTCTTCGCTCGACGACATCAAGAAATACGTCGCCAAGAGTTTGAAGGACAAATCGTTGCAGTTCGCCGTCGAAGACCCCGACAACCCCGTGAATTTTCCGCGCAATCTGTTCATCTGGCGCGCCAATCTGATCACGTCGTCGTCGAAGGGGCATGAGTACTTCTTAAAGTATCTGCTCGGTACGAAAAACGGTTTGTTTGACGAAGAGGACTGCACGATCAAGCCGTCGGAGATCAAATGGCGCGATCAAGCGGAGATTTCCAAATCGGGCGGCGCGCTCGACGGCAAGCTCGATCTGATCGTCGATCTCGACTTCAGAATGGCGGGCACGGCGCTGTATTCGGATATCGTCCTGCCGACGGCGACGTGGTACGAGAAAACCGATCTGTCATCGACGGACATGCACCCGTTCGTGCACCCGTTCCAACCCGCCGTCGATCCGCTTTGGGAGTCCCGAACCGATTGGGACATCTTCCGCACGTTGGCGAAGGCGGTCTCGAAGGTCGCGAAGGAAGCCAACTTCAAAGTCTACAAAGATGTTTTCGCGGTGCCGATCCAGCATGATTCGGAAGGCGAGACGGCTCAACCTTACGGCAAGATTCTCGATTGGAGCAAGGGCGAATGCGAGCCGATCCCGGGCAAAACCATGCCTGGCATCGCTTGCATCGAACGCGATTACACAAAGCTCTATGACAAATGGATCGCGCTCGGTCCCAACGTCGAGAAGGGCATGGGCGGCAAGGGCATGAGCTGGTCGTCGAAGGAGGACTATGAGGAGATTCGGACGCGCAACGGCGTCATCACCGACAAGAGTTTGATCTCGTACGGCATGCCTTCGATCTACGAGGCGAAACAGGCTTGCGACGCGGTGCTCGGCTTGTCGACCACAACAAACGGATCGGTCGCGGTCAGAGCATGGCGCGATCTCGAAAAGAAAACGGGCTTGAGCGGTCTCACAAAGCTGGCGTCCGATCGCGAGAGCGAGAGATTCACCTTCGACATGGTTGCGATCCAACCGCGCGAGACGATCACATCGCCGCACTTCACCGGCTCGAACCAAAACCGTCGATACACGCCTTTTGCAGTGTCGATCGATCAACTGGTGCCGTTCAGGACGGTGACGGGACGCCAATCGTATTACGTCGATCACGAAATGATGTTCGAGTGGGGCGAGGCGATGGCGACCTTCAAACCGATCCTTGAGTTCCGTCCGTTGAAAAACCCGTTGAAACAAAACAAAGAGATCACGCTGACGTATCTCACGCCGCACAACAAATGGTCGACGCATTCAATGTACTTCGACAGTCAACAGCTCTTAACTTTGTTCAGAGGCGGGCAGGTAGTGTGGCTCAACGAGAAGGACGCCGCCGACATCGACGTTAAAGATAACGATTGGGTCGAGCTCTATAATCGCAACGGCGTGGTCGCGTCGCGCGTGGTCACTTCGCCGAGACTTCCGCGCGGAGTTGTCTTCATGTATCACGCGCAGGATCGTCACATCAACGTGCCGGGCTCGAAGATCAGCGGCACGCGCGCCGGCACTCATAACACCCCGACGCGCATTCACATGAAACCGACGCATATGATCGGCGGCTACGGTCAGCTGTCGTACGGCTTTAACTACTACGGTCCGACGGGCAATCAACGCGATATTTACGTTGTCGCTCGCAAGATGGAGGAGGTGGACTGGCTTGAAGATTAAAGCGCAGGTTTGCATGACATTGAACTTGGATAAGTGTATCGGCTGCCATACTTGCTCGATCACTTGCAAGAACGTCTGGACGAATCGCGAAGGCGCCGAGTACATGTATTTCAACAATGTCGAGACCAAACCGTCAATCGGATATCCTAAGAACTGGGAAGATCAAGAGCAATGGAAGGGCGGCTGGGAGCTCAACGGCAATAAGTTGACGCTCAAGTCCGGTTCGAAGCTCGAGCGCATCTTGAAATTGTTCTACCATCCGCAACAGCCGGAGCTCGTCAAAGATTATTACGAGCCGTGGACTTACGACTATGAGACGCTGATCCATTCCAAGCGCCGGAACCATCAGCCCGTCGCCCGCCCGCGCTCGTTGATCACCCAAAAGCGTATGAATATCCGCTGGGGTCCGAACTGGGAAGATGATTTGGCGAGCGGCGATTCGGCTCGACAGGATTACAATCTCAAACAGTTGTCGAAGCAGATCACGCTCGAGTTCGAAGACATTTTTATGAGGTATCTTCCGCGGAACTGCAATCACTGTTTAAATCCCGCGTGCGTGGCGGCGTGCCCTTCGGGTGCGATCTACAAGCGTGATGAGGACGGCGTTGTGCTCGTGTCGCAGGACGGCTGTCGCGGTTGGCGCCATTGCATTCCGTCATGCCCCTACAAAAAAATCTACTTCAATTGGAAATCCAATAAAGCGGAGAAGTGTACGCTGTGTTATCCGCGCTTGGAGAACGGATTGCCGACGGTGTGTTCGGATACTTGCGTCGGGCGCATTCGATTCATGGGAATACTCTTCTACGATGCCGACAAAGTTTTGGACGCGGCATCGACGCCCGATCCGAAAAATATCTACGGCAATTTGCTCGATGTCATTCTCGATCCGCACGACAGGACGATACAAGACGCGGCAAAAGACGCCGGCATCTCCGACGCTTGGATCAGAGCTGCCGAAGTCTCGCCCGTCTATAAGATCATCAAGCAATGGAAGTTGGCGCTGCCGCTTCACCCCGAATATCGGACGTTGCCAATGGTGTGGTACATTCCGCCGCTCAGTCCGATCGCAAAACGTGTTGAAGCCGACGTGTATCTGCCCGACGCTCAATCGATGCGCATTCCGCTCGAATATCTTGCGTCGCTGTTCTCCGGCGGCAACGTTGACGTCGTGGCGAAAACCGTTCAGCGCCTGCTCGACATGCGCCGCGTCATGCGTCAACGCGAAGTCAATGAGCCGATCCCGTCGGGGCTCGAATACGATGAGAAAACTTATGTCGACATGTATCGACTGATCGGCTTGGCGAAGTACACCGAGCGATTCAAGATTCCCGCGGGACTTCAGGCAGTGGAGCATGAGGCGCTCCGTCAATTGCAGGGCTCGACGGGATATGCATGTCCGGGGTGCGTCTGATGGAGGAGTATGCAAAGACACTTAAACTCGCGGCGTTTCTGCTCGAGTACCCCGATAACAATTGGTGGAAGGAATTTCCCGAGTACCGCGCCGCCGTCAATGAACTGCAATCGGATCAGTCGAAAACGATCTTTGAAGAGATATTCGCGCACGCCGAACAGATGGGGCACAAAGAGTTTGAAGATCAATATGTGCGCGTGTTCGACTTCTCGCAGAACACCAATCTCTATTTGACGACGCACGATCGGACGGATTTCGGCAAGCAGTCGAACGAAATGCACGTGTATAAAAATCTCTTCCTCAGCAACGGCTTCGATACCGATAAGGAACTGCCGGATTATCTGCCGGCGCTGTTGGAGTTATGCGCGGCGGTCGAGCCGAAGGCGGCGCTCAACATTCTCTCGACGATCAAAAGCAAATTGGAACTGTTGCGCGACCGATTCATCGAGGCAAAACTCATCTATGCGTTCTTGATGGATATAGTCTTGACGCAACTGGCAGTATTGGAGGTGTCAGCATGAACGAATTTCTTTGGGGCGCTCTGCCCTACGTTGCATTCACTTTCCTCGTGATCGGCACGATCGTCCGATACAGTTTCTTCGAGCGTGGTTGGACGACCAAATCCAGTCAGATGCTCGATAAAAAATCTCTCATGATCGCCGGTCCCATGTTCCACCTCGGATTGTTTATGGCGTTTGGCGGTCACGTGATCGGCGTGCTCATTCCAAAGTTTTGCACAGAAGCGGTTGGCATCGACGAGCATCTCTATCACATCATCGCGATTGCTGGCGGCGTGCCTGCCGGGCTGTTATTCTTCCTCGGCTTCTTCATGTTGATGCAACGTCGATTCAGCAATCCGCGCGTGGCGGTCAACACGTCGAAGACCGACGGCGTTCTCTATGCGATCCTGTTCGTCACGATCGTCACCGGACTCCTCTCGACCGCGTACAACATTCTGATCGGCTTCGACTATCGCGAGGCGGTGTCGCCGTGGTTCCGCTCGCTGTTGATGTTCTCGCCCGACGTGTCGTTGATGACCGACGTGCCGATCATCTTCAAAGTGCACATGCTCTGCTGGATGCTGACGGGCATCATCTTCCCGTTCACGCGTCTGGTGCACTGCCTGAGCTTTCCGTTTGAGTACTTCGGACGGAGCAACATAATTTATCGCAGGAAGTGAGGCGCAATCATGAGCGCAATACTTAGGAACATACAGCCGTCGACGATAATGCGGTTGGCGGATGCCGTCGCATACGCCGAGGGTCAAGTTGTGAGCAAGACGTTGATCCAAAATGACGGCGTGGGGATCACGCTGTTTGCGTTTGCCAAGGGCGAGGGCATCAGTGCGCACGAGTCGAAGGGCGATGCGTTGGTGCATGTGCTCGACGGCAAAGGGCAGATCACCATCGACGGGCAGGACTTTATATTGACGGCGGGCGAATCGATCGTCATGCCCAACAACGTGCCGCATGCAGTCTTCGGCGTCGAGAATTTCAAAATGCTGTTGGTGGTGGCGTTCCCGCCGCGCGGTTGAACTTTTTGTTAGGAGATTTTACGATGAGCGATAAGATGTTTTGCAATCAGTGTCAGGAGACGGCGGGCGGCAAGGGCTGCACGGTCAAGGGCGTGTGCGGCAAGAGCGCCGAGGTTGCCAACCGTCAGGACGATCTGATCTACGCGACCGAAGTGCTTTCGACGGTGACGACGCAATGTCGAGCAGAAGGCATCGGCGTCGAGCCCGATCTCGATCACATGATCACGCGCAATCTGTTCATGACGATCACCAACGCCAATTTCGATCTCAAGGCGCTCGGTCGGGCGGTCGACGAGACCGACAAGGCGGCGGAAGAACTCTATAAGATGTTGGGGGCGCCGTTGCCCGCTGAAAAACCCGCTCCGCGCGGATCGATCAACGCCGACGTTCAGAGCCTGCGCGATCTGATCCTCTACGGTTTGAAGGGGCTGGCGGCTTATCTCTATCACGCCAATCAATTGGGCTATGAGAGTCCCGAAGCCGATTCGTTCATTCAATCGACGTTGGCGAAACTGATCGACGAGGACGAGGTTGATATCGAGAAGTTGACGGCGCTCGCGCTTGAGACGGGCAAGCATGGCGTTGAGGTGATGGCGTTGCTCGACAAGGCGAACACCAAAACGTTCGGCGATCCCGAAGTGACGACGGTGAAGTTGGGCGTCGGCAATCGCCCCGGCATTTTGATCTCGGGGCATGACTTCAACGATCTCAAACAGTTGCTCGAACAGACGAAGGACGCGGGCGTTGATGTCTATACGCACGGCGAGATGCTCCCCGCGCATTATTATCCCGAGCTCAAAAAATATCCGCATCTGGTCGGCAACTACGGCAATGCGTGGTGGCAGCAGAAGGCGGAGTTTAAATCGTTCAACGGCGCGATCCTGTTGACGACGAACTGTTTGGTGCCGCCCGATAAATCTTATATCGATCGAGTGTTTACGACGGGCGCGGTGGGCTTCGACGGTTGCGTTCACATCGACGAGGCGGACGACGGCTCGAAGGACTTCACTCCGTTGATTGAATGCGCGAAGGCATGTCCTCCGCCGACGGAGCTTGAGACGGGATCGATCGTCGGGGGCTTCGCGCACACTCAAGCGTTGAAGTTCGCCGACAAGATCA
Source organism: Selenomonadaceae bacterium (assembly GCA_017477125.1). Lineage (GTDB taxonomy): Bacteria > Bacillota > Negativicutes > Selenomonadales > Selenomonadaceae > Quinella. Next base: position 9,190 of record JAFUXN010000062.1, on the reverse strand, counting down.
TCGACGCGGTCAAGAGCGGCGCTATCAAGAAGTTCGTGGTGATGGCGGGTTGCGACGGTCGAATGAAGTCTCGTCAGTACTATGCGGACTTCGCTCGCGCGTTGCCGAAGGACACCGTGATCCTGACGGCGGGTTGTGCAAAGTATAAATACATTAAACTGCCGCTCGGAGACATTGGCGGGATTCCACGGGTGCTCGACGCGGGGCAGTGCAACGATTCATATTCGCTGGTGCTGATCGCGTTGGCGTTGCGCGATACGTTCAAGCTCGACGACGTGAACGAGTTGCCTGTCGCTTACAACATCGCTTGGTACGAGCAGAAGGCAGTGATCGTGCTGCTGGCGTTGCTCTACCTCGGCGTGAAGAACATTCATCTCGGTCCGACGCTGCCGGCATTCCTCTCGCCCAACGTCGCATCGTTGTTGGTAAAAACCTTTGGCATCGGCACCATCTCGAACGTCGAAGATGATCTCAAGACTATGATTGAAACCTAAAGACTAAGGACGGTGATAAAATGTTGGGAGCAAATCCTTCGCGCAGTGAGATACTCGCGCATTGGGAGCCCGAAAACGAGGATTTTTGGCAGAAACATGGCGAACGGATCGCCAAACAAAATCTCTACGTATCGACGTGGGCGCTGACCCTGTCGTTCGTGGTGTGGACGTTGTGGGCGACCATCGCCGCACAGCTCAATCAAATCGGATTCCATTTCACCGACGCCCAAATTTTTACGTTGGCATCATTGCCCGGTCTCGTCGGTGCCACCTGCCGACTCTTCTACACCTATATGCCCGGCATCGTCGGCGGCAAAAACTGGACGCTGTTTTCGACGGCGCTGCTGCTCCTGCCGATCATCGGTCTCGGACGCGCGTTGCAGGATACCTCGACGAGCTACGATGAGCTGTTCATGTTAGTGGCGCTGATAGGCGTGGCGGGCGGCAACTTCTCGTCGTCGATGGCAAATATCGGATTCTTCTTCCCCAAAAAAAATAAAGGTCTTGCCCTCGGTATCAACGCGGGCGTCGGCAACCTCGGCGTCTCGCTCATCTATCTGACCGCCCCGATCCTGCTCGGCATGAGTTTCGGCGGCATCTTCGGCGCGCCGCTCATCAACGTCAAGACGGGAGCCGAGGTCTATATCCAATCGGTGTGCTACGCGTGGGCGGTGCCGACGGTGCTGACGCTCGTGCTCATCTGGATGTTCATGGACAATCTCCCGATCCCCAAACAGAGCCCGAAAAGCATTCTATCGATCTTCGGCAACAAGCACACGTGGCTCATGACTTGGATTTATACTTGCGGCTTCGGACAGTTCATCGGATACTCCGCCGCGCAGATGCTCCTGCTCAATCGTGAGTTCCCCGAGATCAGCATGGCGTGGGGCGCGTTCCTCGGTCCGTTCATCGGCGCAAGTATGCGTCCCGTCGGTGGTTGGCTCGCCGATAAATTCGACAGCGGCTCGAAGATTACTCTCTACTCGCTGCTGCTGATGCTTGCCTCGATCGTCGTGGTGCTGTTGGGGCTCAAGGCGCACAGCTTTGCGATGTTCTTTGCGGCGTTCCTGCTGCTGTTCCTGACGACGGGCTTTGTCAACGGTGCCTCCTTCCGAATGATCCCCTACATCTTCAACAATCCCGTGCACTCGTCTCTGGTCACCGGCTTCACCGCGGCGATCGCTGCTTACGGCGCGTTTCTGATCCCGAAGATTTTCGGTTGGGCGTACTCGAATTATCAAGTCGTCACGCCCGCGTTCTATGTGTTGATCGCGTTCACCGTCATCACTATCGGCATAACGTGGTTCTTCTACGCTCGATCTAATTCGGGCATCAAGTGCTGAGCCGTGGAACTTACTCATCTCAACGAGCGCGGCGAGGCGATCATGGTCGACGTGAGTTCGAAGGCGGAGACCGATCGCTCGGCGACGGCGGCAGGAAAAATTTTCGTCGGCGATGAGATTTTTAAATCGATCGTCGAGGGCGGCGTGCCCAAGGGAGATGTGCTGGGCGTGGCGAGGATCGCGGCGATCATGGCGGTCAAGCGGACGTCGGAGATCATTCCGTTGTGCCACCCGTTGCCGATCTCGAGTTGCACCGCCGACTTCAATCCGATCGAGGACGAGCGAGCGATCGAGGCGCGAGTGACGGTGAAGGTGCGCGGCGTGACCGGCGTCGAGATGGAAGCGCTGCATGGAGTGACGGTCGCGCTGTTGACCATCTACGACATGTGCAAGGCGATCGACAAAGGCATGCGGCTCGACGACATTCGGCTGATACGAAAGACGGGCGGCAAGAGCGGAGATTATTCGCCGCCCGTGCGAGCATAAAAAAATTTTATCGAGCTGTCCTTCAAAGGGCGGCTGTTTTTTTTTTGCGTCGGCGTGCTCTCGACATTTCTGCTGGCGGTGGCGCTGGTCGGCTACGGCATCAGACTCAACGTCAGCGACGAGGCTCATATTGCCGATCGCATGGAAGATCGCGCCGTGCCTCTTGCCGGAGCTCGAGCGTCGATCCAAACTCTTCAGCCGAGCATCGTGCTCGACACGGTCAATCTCTACTCGAATGAGATGCTTGACGCCACCGCGCTCATCGATGGCAGGATCGAGTCCGCCTTCGTCACAAAGAATTCTCATGTTCGACGCGGCGACGTCATTTTTGATCGACGAAGCTCGTGCTCAACGCGAACAGCTGTTCGTGCAGAACGATCGGCGTCAGGTGCTTGCGCCCATCGACGGCGAGGTGCTCATCGTCTACAAACAGCAGGGCTCGTACGTCACCGCCGGGACGCCGCTTGCGCTCATCGGTCAATTCGATCGTCTGCTCTTCTCGATCCCGCTGGAGGACAAGCTCGCCAAACAGTTTGCGCTCGATCAAACCGTCGAGCTGCGCATTCAACGTCGCGATCTGCAGAAGGCTTACGACACCGAGTATTCGAGTGCGACCGTCGGCAACGATGAACATTTCCTTGCGACCGTCAGGGAGATCACTCCTCCGCCGGACGAGCCTTCGACGATCCGAAAGATTTTATTCGAGCTCGACAACCGCGCGGGACTGCTCGAACCCCAAACATACGGCGGCATCACGCTCCGCTCGACCGCGCCCAAGAGATGTCTCACGATCCCGCTGTCGGCGATGCTCAACTCCGATCGATCGGAAGTGTTCATCGTTCAGCCCGACAACACTCTGTCGATCAAAAAAGTTGTCACCGGCGCCGACGTCGGAACCAACGTCGAGATCATCAACGGGCTGGGCGAAGGCGCGGTGGTCATCACGTCGAATCCGCATGGTCTCGTCGAGGGTATGAAGGTCGACGTCACGATTGGAGGTGCGCGCAATGGCTCAATCGGCGGTTGAACGGCGCAAGCAGAAAAGCGATAAGCTCTTCAGCAAAGAGGCGCTCGACAAACTGCGCTCGCCCGAACGCCTTGACACCATGCTGGCGATCACCACGCCCATCGTTTGGATGAGCCTGGGCGCCATCGTGATGATCACGTGCTCGATCGTGTTGTGGTCGATCTTCGGAGCGTTCACGGTCAAAGCGGACGGCATGGGTTTGATACTCGACAGCGCGGGCGTGGTGAATGTGTCGCACGTGGCAAGCGGCAAAATCGATCGGCTCTACGTGCACACGGGTTCGCATGTCCGCAAGGGCGATCTGATCGCGCACATCGAACAGCCCGAGCAATCCGCCGACACTCGCATGGCGCAGTACGGGACGGGCTTGGCGGGCTCGGATCGCGACGAGAATCCGCATGGTCTCGTCGAGGGCATGAAGGTCGACGTTACGATTGGAGGTGCGCGCAATGGCTCAATCGGCGGTTGAACGGCGCAAGCAGAAAACCAATAAGCTCTTCAGCAAAGAGGCGCTCGACAAACTCCGCTCGCCCGAACGCCTTGACACCATGCTGGCGATCACCACGCCCATCGTTTGGATGAGCCTGGGCGCCATCGTCATGATCACGTGCTCGATCGTGTTGTGGTCGATCTTCGGAGCGTTCACGGTCAAAGCCGACGGCATGGGGATGATCATGGACAGCGCGGGCGTGGTGAATGTGTCGCACGTGGCAAGCGGCAAGCTCGATCGGCTCTACGTGCACACGGGTTCGCATGTCCGCAAGGGCGATCTGATCGCGCACATCGAACAGCCCGAGCAATCCGCCGACACACGCATGGCGCAGTACTGGACGGGACTGGCGGGCTCGGATCGCGAGGCGATGAGGCAGGTCTACGATTACGATGCCAAGCGCTATCGACAGAACATCGCCGAAGATGTTTACAGCGATTACGATGGGATCGTCGACGAGATCATGGTTGAGGAGGGCAGTCTCATCAGCGGAGGCATGCCGCTCTGCACGATCCGACTCAACGAGGGGCGCGACGATCTCAGCGGCATCTTCTACGTTCCCGTCGAGAAGGGCAAGCGCGTCGAGAGCGGCATGAGCATTCAGCTTGCGCCCAACGGCGTCGATGTGTCGCAATCGGGCAGTCTGTTGGGCGTGGTGCGATCGGTGTCGCAGTACCCCGTTTCGGCGGCGAGCGTTCAACAGCACACTTGGGCAATGATCATCTGGCGCAATACATCTTGACGGAGCAGAAGAGTTCGGTCATGGAGATCAGCTTCGATCTCGTGCGCGATCCCAATTCGCCGTCGGGCTACCTGTGGACGTCAATGGTCGGCGAGCACAAACCGATCACCGCCGGCAGTTTCGTCACGGGCTCGATCATCATCGAGCGGACGCCGCCCATCGAGAAAGTATTTTATAAGTTGAGCCAGTGGATGAGGAGCAGGTAGGCGATGATTGATCGGATCAAAAAATTATTGCCGAGCGGGCGACGCGTGAAGGTGCCGACCGTTTTGCAAATGGAATCGGTTGAGTGCGGCGCGGCATGCCTTGCGATGATCCTTGCTCATTACGGTCAATGGGTGCCGCTCGAGAAGTTGCGGCAGGAGTGCGGCGTCAATCGCGACGGAGTGAAGGCGGGCAACATCAATCGAGCCGCTCGCAAACGAAATTGCACTGCCGAGGGCTTTCGATACAAGGCTGAGCAATTGCTCGATAAGCAGTATCCGTTGATCATTCATTGGGAGTTTGCTCACTTCGTGGTGCTCGAGGGGATCTGGAACGGCGTCGCTTACCTCAACGATCCTGCGATGGGTCGTCGGCGCGTGCCGTGGGAGGAGTTCCGCACATCGTACACCGGCATCACCATCGAGATCCGTCCGACGGATAAATTCAAGCCCGAGGGACATCGATACAACATCGTCAAAGCTCTCGCCGAAAAACTCTCGACGGCGAAGCTCGCGGTGATGTTCGTGGTGGTGCTCGACCTGTGCATGATCGTGCCGGGGCTGGCGACGCCGGTCTTCAATCAGATATTCCTCGACGACATTCTGTCGCTCAAGCATGCCGATTGGGCGTTCAACTTCATGTTGGCAATGGCGGTGGCGGTCGCCTTGACGGGCGCGATGAATGCGTTGCGGACGTTCGTGCTCACGCGTTGGCAACGCAAACTCATGCTCGTCGACTCCTCGAAGTACTTTTGGCATCTGCTGCGGCTGCCGATGTCGTTCTTCAACCAACGGTATGCGGCGGAGGTGGCGGGGCGCGTTCAGTTCAATGACGCGGTCGCCGAAGTGTTGTCGAGACCCGCGGCGTCGGCGCTGCTCGACATGATCGTCGCGCTGTTCTTCCTGATGCTGCTGCTCCAATACAGCGTGGCGTTGACGTTGATCGGCGTGGCGATGAGCGCGCTCAATGCGTTGATATTTTTCGTCCTGCGTCGAAATCTGATCGACCTGAACCTGAAGATGCAACAGGATCAGGGCAAAGAGTACGGCGTTGCGGCGAACGGCTTGCGAATGATCGAAACGATCAAAGCCAACGGCAGTGAGAGCGAGCTGTTTACGATGTGGGCGGGCTACCGCGCGAAGGTGCTGACGACCGAGCAGGAGATTCAGATCAAATCGTTGGCGCTGGCGCTCGGTCCGGTGCTGACGGCGGGCGTGAACTCGACGTTGATCATGACGGTGGGCGGCTTCTCGATCATGGAGGGCGCGATGACCGCGGGCATGTTCATGGCATTTCAATCGTTGATGGCTCAATTCCAAGAGCCGATGACGAAGTTGATGACCTTGGGCTCGACGTTGCAGACGACGGCGATGCAGATGCAGAGGCTCAACGATGTGATGCAGTATCATATCGACGAGCAAAATTATCCGTCGGACGAATCCGCGCGGAGCTTTGAGCGCGATCGATTGACGGGAGAATTGGAGCTCGAGGACGTGAGCTTCGGCTACAGTCCGATCGCTCCTCCGTTGATCGAGCATTTCAATCTGCACATCGCGCCGGGCAATTGGGCGGCGGTGGTCGGAGCGTCGGGGTCGGGCAAGTCGACGCTGGCGAAGATCGTAACGGGCATGTATGCCGAATGGTCGGGGCGCTTGTTGCTCGACGGCGTTGAGCGCAAACAGTTGCCGCGCGAAGTGGTGGTGAACTCCGTTGCCGCCGTCGACCAGGACATCTTCCTGATCACGGGGACGATCGCAGAGAATATTGCGCTGTTCGACGAATCGATCAAGAGGAGCGACATCATTCAGGCTGCGAAGGACGCTTGCATTCACGATGACATTCTTCGGCTTGATGGCGGGTACGATGCGAAGGTCAACGAGGGCGGCTTGAATTTCAGCGGCGGGCAACGTCAACGCTTGGAGATCGCTCGGGCGTTGGCGAATAATCCTTCGCTGCTGATCTTGGACGAGGCGACGTCGGCGCTCGATCCCATGACCGAACAAGAAGTGATCGAAAACATACGGCATCGAGGTTGTGCATGCCTGGTGGTGGCGCATCGCCTGTCGACGATCAGGGATTGCGATGAGATCATCGTGCTCGAGCGCGGCAAGGTGATGGAGCGTGGGACGCATCGCGAGATGATCCAACACGACGGCGCTTATCGACGCTTGATCGAAGAGAGGGGATCGGCATGAAATTGTTGATAGGTCAGCGGCTCCGCTTGGAGTCGGACGAAAAATTTGCGCGGGTGATCGCCGGCAAGGTTGAGGCTTATGCCGTCACGCGCGATGCCTCCTCCTTCCGACAGATTTTTTTGCGCGACGTTCGCTCGGGCGATGCCGCCTTCCCGTCCCTCGACGACTTTGACGTGATCGATATCATTCTGTACTGCACCGAGGACGCCGAGCTTGAGCTCGTTTCGATCGATCAATGCGCGCCCGACGAATTGAAGTCGCTCATGAGGAATTGGTTCGGCGGCTTGATCGAATTGCCGTGGCTCAAATTCTTGGCGGACTCCGGCGATGACATGCTCATTCAATGGCGCAACGGGTCGCTGTTCTCTCGAGCCGACACCGTTGACGACATTCGAGACGAGTTCACCGAGCACGAGCAGTTGCTTTCGATGACGTTGGGCGTTCGGTTTCAATCGGAGGACAAGCGCTTGTCTCAACGTTTGCTCGTCCGCGCGCGCAACAAACGCAAGCTCATCGATCATTCCGTTCTCAATCTGCTCGGCGAGGACGATATCATTTACGAGGAGAGCACTTCGAACGATCAGCGGCTCGAGCAATCGACGTTCATCGTTCGCTCCGTCGCTCGAGCTCTCCGCATGCCCGTCGAAAATATTTCCGTTGCTCCCGAGCTCACTGAGAAGCTCGATCAGATCGGCGTGATCCGTCGGCTGATCCAAAAAGGCAACATGCAGATGCGCTTCATCACTCTCAACGACGGTTGGCATCGAAGGGATTGCGGCACGATGATCGGATATTACGGCGCCGACAAGGAGCTCGCCGCGTTCATTCCCGAAAGCCCCAACCGTTATCGGCTCGTCACGAAAAAATTTCCCGACGGTCGAGCGATCGATGACGAGATCGCCGCCGACATTTCAAAGGACGCCTTTGCATGCTACGCCGGACTTCCCACGCGCGCGTTGCAACTCGTCGACCTGCTCAAATTCACTCTCAAGCAATGTTGGACGCTCGACTACTCGACGCTCATCTGCATGAGCCTGCTCATCGGACTGCTGCCGCTGGTCACACCCGTCATAACCGAAACGATCTTCGCCGACATCATTCCGATACTCGATCGCCGCGGGCTCGCCACCGTCACTCAAGTCATGCTCGTGTCGGCGTTCGCCACCGCCATTCTCACCATGGTTCGCGCGGTCGCCACCATCCGCATCACTTCACGCATCGGCATGACTTTGGAAGCGGCGGTGGCGCTCGGCATCTGGCTCATCTACTCGCTCATCATGATCCTCGTCTACCGACGCATGATCGACACTCAACGCGAGATGGTCGCGCTCGAGAACACATCATCGGGCATCGTTCAACAGATTTTCGCGGGGCTGTCGAAGTTTCGAGTGCAGGGGGCGGAGGAGCAGGCGTATCAGCTTTGGGCTAAACCGTTCGGCGCGCAGAGCCTTCAGCATTTGAAGTTCCGTCAGCAAAACAATTTCATCACGGTCATCACCGCGATCCAACCGTTGGTGTTGTCGATGGTGTTGTACTTCGTCGTCATGAACATGCTCGAGGAGTCGGCGACGAACGCGGCTGTTAAGATGATCACCGCGCCGGAGTTCATGGCGTTTCAGACGGCGTACACTGCCTTCAACGCGACGCTCAATTCGATCTTCCCGATGCTCGGACAGGTCTTCGCACTTCAACCGCATTTTGAAAACCTTCGACCGATCTTGAGCGAGGAGCCCGAGAGTGTGAGCGAAAAAGCGGACGCAGGGAAGTTGAGCGGGGCGTTGTCGATCGATCACTTGACGTTCGCATACGAGGGCAGTGATCACGATGTGTTGCACGATGTGAGTTTCGATGTGGCGGCGGGCGAGAACGTGGCGATCGTTGGCAAGAGCGGCTGCGGGAAGTCGACGCTGGTTCGATTGCTGTTGGGATTGGTGGAAAGTCATGAAGTTGACAAGTGATCAGCTCGAGAAGGCGAAGGCATGCGCGAGCGCGGAGGAACTGCGATCGTTGGCGGCGACGGAGGGGATCGAGCTGACGGCAGACGAGGCAGAAGCGTACTTCGCGGAGCTCAACAGCGTGCACGTGAACGATGAGGAGCTTGACGCGGTGTCGGGCGGCAAAGACAAATGCAATGACGATTGCCGAGTGCCTTTCGGTCGATGACAAAAACACCGGCGAATGTGAGAGGAGGTGAGAGCATGAAACTGAC
>JAFUXN010000061.1 GCA_017477125.1 Selenomonadaceae bacterium | reverse complement strand
GAAACCATTCAGGTCGAGGGGCTACGCACTTCAAAATACTTTGGGGCGACGGCGGAAGAACGGGCGCACGCCTACCAAAGGAGCCGCGAGCCCTAAACAATTGTGTTCGAGGGGCGACGATCTTCAAAATACTTTGGGGCGACGGCGGAAGGACGGGCGCTCGCCTACCAATGGAGCGGCTCGCCCTAAACTTTTTCATCAACCGAAACCAGTTGGGATCGAGGAGCTGCGTCCTTCAAAATCCTTTGGGGCAACGGCGGAAGAACGGGCGACCGCCTACCAACGGTGCGGCTCGCCCTTCCCTTTTTCATCAACCGAAACCATTAGTGGCGAGGGGCGGCGTCCTTCAAAATTCTTTGGGGCGACGGTTGAAGGACGGGCGCCCGCCTCCTCATGGGGGCGGCTCGCCCTGCCCCTTTCCGTCAACCGAAATCATTAGGGGCGAGGGGTAGCGCCCTTAAAAAATTTCTTTGGTTCGAAGGGCGATGCCCTTTAAAAATTTTTTGGGTCGAAGGACAGCGTCCTTCAAAAATTTTTTGGGTGTCGAAGGGCGCGCCCTTCACAGCCCTGCTTTTTGCTCGGACGGTCGGGACGATTTTATTTGTTGATGGATTTATTGAGCAGGAGGATGCCGACGGCGGACTTCGCATCGAAAATTTCTCCGCGCTCGACCATCGCGACCGCCTCCGTCAGCGGCACCTTCATGCAATTGATGAACTCATCTTCGTCGGGGTGCTGCTTGCCCACCGTCAAGCCCGTCGCCGCATAGATGTGAATCCATTCGTTGCTGAACCCGACCGTCGTGGCGATCGCCGTCAGCTTCCACATCTTTTCGGCGCTGTAACCCGTCTCTTCGGACAGCTCGCGCTTGGCGCATTCGATCGGATCTTCGCCCGGGATATCGAGCTTGCCCGCAGGAATTTCCAACGTCACTTGCCCCACCGGATATCGATACTGCTTCACCAAGATGATGTTGCCGTCGGGCAGCAGAGGGATCACCGCCGACGCTCCCGGGTGCTCGATCCACTCGCGCGTTGATTCATGACCGTTGGGCAGTTCAATTCGATCGCGACGAACATGCAACAGCACTCCGTCGAAAATTTTCTCGCTCGACAACTTCTTCTCGATCAGACTCGCGTCATTCATCTGACTCCACTCCGTTCACTCATTTTGCGACATAGTTTATATTTTATGGCGCAAAATTGCAATACGCTCAAAAAAAAATGCGCCGTCGGCGCTCAACGATTGTACTTCCTGCTCGATGCACTCTCCAACATCGCCTTCGCATTCTCGATCGACTGCGGCAGTTCATTGCCCGACGCCATGCGCGCGATCTCTCTTATCCGCTCATCGCCGAACAATTGGATCACCGTCGTCAGCGTTCGTTCGCCGTCCGACGTTTTTTCGATCGAGATGTGCACGTCCGCCATGCATGCGATCTGCGGCAGATGCGTGATGCATAAGACCTGCCTCGAGCGCGAAACTTTTGCGATGCATTCTGCGACTGCGCCCGCCGTCACTCCCCCGAGCCCCGTATCGATCTCGTCGAAGATCATTGACGCCGGCGACTCGTCGCGCACCACGCCCGACGCCTTCAACGCCAGCGCCACCCTCGACAGCTCGCCGCCCGATATGATTTTCGACAGCGGTTTGGGATCGATGCCTGTGTTTGCGCTGAACAGCATATCGAGATCGTCACTGCCGCGTTCGGTCAATCGTTCCGTCGGCGCCACCTTCAATATAAATCTCGTCCGCTCGATGAACAACTGTTTGAGCTCGCGCTCGACCGCCGACGATATGATTCCCGCGTTCTTCTGACGTACTTTGGTCAACGCCGCCGCCCGCTTGCGCGTTTGGATTTCGAGCTTGGCGATCCGTTGCTCGATGGCAAGCGCGTCCTCCTCGAAATTCTCAACCGCATCGATCTCCGCGCGGATCGTCGACAATCGAGCGAACACATCATCGAGCCCGGGGCCGTACTTGCGTTTTATGCGATTGACCACTTCCAATCGCGCCTGCAATTGCTCGAGACGCTCGGGCGAAAACTCCAACTGCTCGGCGTACGAACAGATTTCGCTGAACACCTCCTGCAGCAGGATGAACGACTCATCGAGCATCTTTGACGCGTTGTCGAGCGAGTTATCGAAGCGAGCGATGTCCTCAAGATTTTTCTGCACGCGCGCGATGGCGGTCAACACATCAAATTCGTCGCCGCCGCTGAGCAGTTCGCAAGTCTCCTCGATGTGTTGAGCGATCCTCTCGACGTTCGACAGCCGACGGATATCATTTTCGAGCTTACGATCCTCATCGGGCTCAAGCTCGGCGTCGGTGATCTCCTTCTGCTGCCAACGGAGCATGTCGAGCCGCTGTTCGTTCTGTTGAGCGGCGATCTTCTTGTCCTCGAGCATTTTGATCTGCGACAGCCAAGTGTGATAGAGCTTTTGATAATCGTCGAGCGCGGCGCGTGCGGCATTGGAGTTATCGACGAGATGATAAATGGCGTCGTCGCGGAGGAGCGCCAGATTATCATTCTGCCCGTGGATGTCGACGAGGGCATCGCCGATTTTTTTGAGCGACGCGAGAGTTATATGAGCGCCGTTGGCGATGATGGAGTTCTTTGCGGTGCGGGAGACCTTGCGCGAGATGATCAGGGTGTTGTCGTCGGTCTCGATGTCGAGGTAATTGAGGACGGCGCGCGCCTTATCGTTCGGGGTCAATAAAAAAACCGCCTCGACGCGGAGTTGTTCGCAGCCGGTACGGATCGAGTTGACCGATGCTCTGCGACCGAGGACGGTGCCGAGTGCCTCTATCAGGATTGATTTGCCCGCGCCGGTCTCTCCGGTGAGGATATTGAGCCCTTCGCCGAACTCGACTTGAGCGTGTTCGATGAGCGCGAAGTTCCAAACAGTGAGCGTTTTGAGCATTTACTTCTTCCCTGTCGAGCCGCGTTTGGTGATGGGGATATTCTGTTTGCAGAGCGGGCAATCGTCGGGAGGATAGGTTTCAACGTTCATGCGGAGCAGTGCGGTCGAAGGGACGTCGCCGAATGAGACTTTACCGCCGGAGCGATCGACGAGCATGGAGACGGCGACGGGGTTGCCGCCGAACTCTTTGACGACGTTGATGACTTCCTTGATCGAGCCGCCGGTGGGGACGATGTCCTCAACGATCAAGACACGTTCGCCGTCGTGGAGGTTGAAGCCGCGGCGGAAGGTCATTTTGCCGTCAACGCGCTCGGTGAAGATGGCGCGGGCGTTGAGGGCTTTGGCGGTCTCGTGAGCGAGAATGATGCCTCCGGTTACGGGACCGACCACGGTTTCGATGTCGGCGTCTTTGAATTTCTCAGCCATTGCTTGACAGAGTTGTTCGGTGTACTTGGGATGCTGAAGGACGTTGAACTTCTCGACGTAGTGAGGGCTGTGGAGCCCGCTGGTCAACAGAAAGTGTCCGTCCATGATGGCGCCGGTCTTGATCAAAATGTCTTTGACTTCTTGTTCGGTCATGCAATCATCTCCATTTCAAGAAGTAATTTTATCCGTTCGGCGGTCGACTGTCAAAAACATTTTTGTGCTTGACTTACGTTGATAGTTTGATATCATTGCTCAGAAGCGTTTTTTTTTCACTTTAACTGTTCATCAATGTGAGGAGGAGTTTATTGCATTGAGGGAAGGATATTTATACTGGGTGACGGGGCTGTCGGGAGCGGGCAAGACGACGATCGGAACGTTGCTGTACAATGAGATCAAACGTCGGAAGCCGAATGTATTTCTGCTCGACGGCGACGTGGCTCGTTGGGCGTACAATGACTCGGCGGGCTACACTCGTTCGGAGCGGGAAGCGGTTGCCTACCGTCATGCGCGCGTGTGCAAGATGATCACCGATCAGGATATCGACGTGATCTGTTGCACGGTCTCGATGTTCGACGGCGTTCGTCAATGGAATCGAGATCACTTTGCCAACTATCGGGAGATATTCATCGACGTGCCCATGGAAGTTCTCATCGAACGAGACAAGAAGGGGCTCTACTCTCAAGCGCTCGACGGCTCCGCGCAAAATGTTGTCGGCGTCGATCTGCAATTGGAGTATCCTCGCTCTCCGGATTTGAAGTTGCTCAACGATGGGTCGGAAGCTCCGTCGAAAATATTGGAGCGGATATTGAAGGCGTTCCCCGAGTTCGACGGTTGGGAGGTTGAGGCGCGATGAGTTTGCGTGTCTTCGAGCGCCTGTTGAAGAGCAAAAAGGACATCGGCAAATCTTATGTGATGTTCATTGCGCCTAAAGATATCGCCGTGCCGTTCTGCTGCTTGGCGCGGAAAAATGATTTCCCTTTGGACGGCGTGGTTGTCATCAATCAGACGCAGCTCTTGCCCCAAGATTACAGCGGCTTTCCGCTCATCGAGCCGAGCAACGCTCCGTTCAACCCGAAATTGGTTTTGTCGGTGATGTGCATGCCCGGGCATCCGTTGTCGATGTTGTGGCAGCCGTTCTCTCAAATGGGCTATAACATGTGTCTTGCGCTCCTTGACGATGAGCTCAAGGAGATATTCACAGCCCTTCAGTCCGAAAACATGGTCGCCGACAAAATTCGCGCGGAATTACTCCGCGATCCGTCCGAGCGCGTATTGATTTTCGAGTCGACGCCCAAAGCTCAAATGCTCAAGAGTGTGTTGGCGATGGCGGGCGTGCCGATCGACGGTACGATCAAATCAATCGACGAGATATCGAGCGATGCATTGAGCGATGCATTGAGCGATGCATTGGTGCTCGTGCCCGTTGAGGACGCTCAACATCAACTGCTCGTTCAGGCAATGGAGCAGCGCGGGCTCGGGCGTATTGTGCCGATGTATGCGGGCGAGCTGTTTGCGGCAGAACACTATTCGAATGCAACTCAGATGTTCCGCAACTACTTCGATTGGGATAACGCGCCGGACTTTGTCATCAAGCATGAGACAGCCCTCAGACGCATCGTCAGCTCTTACGACGGCGTGAACATCAGTACGCTCAACGTCGAGGACGAAGCGAAGGTCGTTGAGGCGTGTGCGTTGGCATCTGTCTCGAGCGACAAAAAGATTTTGCATGCGGTGCTCCCGATTAATGCGCAGGGAAATCAGGTCAACTATGAGGCGAGTGCAAATAACTCCCTGTTGAAGCAATCGTCCGCGCGGATCCGATCAATGACGCTCGAGAGCCGAGAGTTTTGGCGGTACTTCATCAAAAAGCAGCCCAACCTTGTGACGTATTCGCTCGACGTTCGCAGTTACTTTGTTGCTCGATATCGAACCAAGCCGTTGAAGGTTGAGCCGTTGAATGTCGATCGGGCGTCGGCGGAGGAATATATTCTGTTCTCGCTCGACGGTCAATCGGATTGGTATGAGGAAGTTCGAGCCGAATTGCAAGCTCGCGGGCATCGCGTTGAGCGGTTGGACAAGCCTCGTTGCAGTGCCGAGGGCGTTGAGTTGATATCGAAGGCGAAGCTGCTCGTGTCGGATTCGCTGACCGATCGTTGGTTGGCGATGCAGTTCGGCGTGCCGCTCGTGCTGATCAACATGGCGTCGTACACATTGGATTATGATTTGCTCGTTCGCTGCGATGAGACGCCGATGCTGATGTTGCCGAAAGGTGTATCAGCCGCGCCCGGGCGAAGAGTACCGACACTTAAAGACCTGCTGATGTTTGAGGAGCGGATATCGGATTTAAACATGCGGTTGCAGATTTATGCTCAGAACGGGATCGCGTTCGTCGACAACACTGCGGAGGAGATCGTTGCGGCGATCGGGGAGATGTTATCGAGGCAGGCGGGCACCCTCAATTATACCAACGACGATGAGATCACCATGAGGACATTCCGTATTCAGGTCGATAACTCGATCACCGCTCGTTGGAGGTATGTTTTCGACGGAGATGTCTCGAGCGATTTTCTAAAGCGCAATCCGTCGATGCTTGGCGTGTTGCACACTCAGAGGACTGCCTTCGCCTTGGAAAATATTTTGCCGCATGAGTTTTTGGCGGCGACCGTCGAGCGTCCGAAGCTCAAAGTGCGAGCCTTCTTTGCGAGGCATTGGAATGCGTTGCGCACGGTTTGCGAGGCTTGCGTCTGTGACGGAGACATCGACTTGTTGATCATCACGGATCGGGAGGATCAGGTAACTCGGTTCGTCGAGGACGGATATCGATGCATGTTCAAAAACGATTACGATGTGGCGTCCGATGAACCGGACGTTTTTTTCATCAACTACTTCAACATCGGTCTCAACATTCCGGGCGAGATACGCGAGCACACTCGGCTGATCATCGCTGCGGCTCAGACGTTGGTGCCGTATCGCTCCGACGTGGTTCATTACTTCGGCGACGGCATAAGCAGGTACGCAGGATTTGTGGAGAGCAATTGGGGGCAATACGAGCCGGACTGTTATCTGTTCGACTCGTACAACTACAACGCGTTGAAGGACATAGACTTTTTCAAGGGCAAGACGGTTCTCGAAATGGGCAATCCGAAATTCGACGGCATATGTCGGGTGTGCCGCAATGTGAAATCGGTCGACGGTTGGGAGAAACTCGACGGCAAGAAGATCATTTTATGGGCGGTCGACCACGGTGCGTTGGAGGAGGGCATCGGCGATTACGTGTCCTTCGACGTTTATGCCAAGCATCTGTTCGAATACATGCGGGCTCATCAGAACATGGCGATGATCGTTCGTATGCATCCGCTCCTCGTTCCCGAAGAACTGCTCAAGCATTTTTGGACTCTCGAGGATTTTCATGCCTTCAAGAGGTATTGCACCGAGTCGCCCAACGTTGTCTTCGACGAGTTTGATTCGTACGATAATGCGTTCGCGCTCGCCGATGCGATCGTTACCGACATAGATTGCGGCATCAGAATGTCGGCACTCCCGACGATGAAACCGATCTGTTTGACGTACCGCTCGTGCGAAGTCCCCGAGTACTACGAAGACCTGTCGGATTACTGCTACGCCGTCCGCTCGCCCGAGGAGATGAGCAGCTTCCTCGACATGATCGAGCGGGGCGACGATCCTCTGCACGATGTCAGACGAAATTTCTCCGACAAGTATTTCAAGCACTTCGACGGCAAGAACGGTTGGCGCATCAAAGAGTTCATTAAGAAGGAGTTTGCAAAGCGTTTCAATGTTTGATTTCAAGACGAAGGCAATGACTTTGGAGTTCCTTTCGCATCACCAAAACGAGTGCGGCGCTAAAGTCTTGCCTCTATATTTTTTCACCACCCGCAATTGGCTCGACGAGCCCCAAACCGTTTGGCGGATCGTCTGTCAAAAATTCTTCGGCAACGGTAAGCTCATCGTCAGGAGCAGCGCCCTCAACGAGGACGCAACTCAAGCCTCTCAAGCCGGCAAATTCGTTTCCAAAGTCTGCCCGCTCGAGCATGATCATTTCATCAACGCCGTCGACTCGGTCATCGCCTCCTATGACGTCGACGATCCCGACAACCAAATTCTGATCCAACCCGCGCTCGAGAACGTCGAGGGAGCCGGCGTCGCCTTCACCGTCGATCCGAACAGCGGCGGCAATTACTTCGTCATCAATTATGACATGTCGGGCTCGACTTCGTCCATCACCGACGGCTCGAGCAGAAACAATCGCCTCTGCTATCGCTTCAAGGGCGCCTCCTCAAGCTCAACCGATTACATCAATCGCCTCTGCGTCGTGCTCGGCAGGCTCGAAATTATTTTCGACACCAACCTCCTCGACGTCGAGTTCGCTTTCAAGGACGGCGACATCTTCATCTTCCAAGTCCGCCCGCTCGTCATGAGCAAGCCCGTCGCCGACCTCGAGCAGCAACGCTCCTGCCTGCGCCGCATCAAAAATTATATCCGCAAGGCCAATTCACCCAAGCCCTTCCTCCACGGCACGAAGGCTCTATACAGCAATATGACCGATTGGAACCCCGCAGAGATGATCGGCGTTCACCCCAAACGTCTGGCATTGTCGCTCTACAAAGAGTTGATCACCGATACAACTTGGGCTTATCAACGAGACAACTACGGCTACAAACGCTTGAGGAGTTTCCCGTTGATGATCGATTTCTGCGGCGTCCCTTACATCGATGTCCGCGTCAGTTTCAATTCGTTCATCCCGTCGGAACTGTCGGCGCCCATATCCGAGAAGCTCGTCAATTATTATCTCGATCAACTGTCGAAACGCCCGCAGGATCATGATAAGGTCGAGTTCGATATCATCTTTTCGTGCTACACCTTCGATCTGCCAAAACGCATCAGAATCCTTCAGGAGCATGGCTTCTCGGCTGACGAGCTCGACACAATCATCGAGTCGCTCCGCAAGCTCACCAATCGGATCATCAACAGCAAGACGGGACTTTGGAAAGCCGACAGCGATAAGATCAAAATCCTTGAGGCGCGCCACGATGAAATTCTCAACAGCAGTCTCGACGAGATCGGCAAGATGTATTGGCTCATCGAAGACTGCAAACGGTACGGCACGTTGCCCTTCGCGGGATTGGCGCGCGCCGGTTTCATCGCCGTGCAGATCCTTCAATCGATGGTCAAGGAGAAAATCATCGACCGGCACGAGTACGATACATTCATGTCCGATGTCTCGACCGTCGGCTCGCAAATGAAGTGGGATTTCCGTCATCTGCTCAAGGATATTTTTTTGAAGCGCTACGGGCATTTGCGTCCCGGCACTTACGACATCACCTCCGAGCGTTATGATGAGAAGCCCGATTTCTACTTCCGCTGGCACGACGATGTTGATACCGACGAGCCGCCGAGCGAAGAACATTTCCGTCTGTCGCTCAGCCAGATTCAACACATTCGCAATGCCCTCGAACGCCATGGCATGACCGACGACGTGCTCGGGCTGTTCACGTTTATCAAGGCGGCGATCGAGGGGCGCGAGCATGCAAAATTCGTCTTCACCAAAAACCTCAGTCGCACGCTGAAGATTTTCGGCGAGTGGTGTCACAAGCATGGCATCTCTCGAGAGGACGCCGCCTTCGGAAGCATTCAGATCATCAAGGAGATTTACGGCACGACTTCCGACGAGCGCGAGCTCCTCACTCAATCGATCGAGGTCGGTCGGCAACTCTATGAGCAGAGCATTCATCTGGTGCTGCCGCCGTTGATCGCCAAGCCCCGCGACGTTGAAGAGTTCTTCGTACCGGACTCTCAACCGACGTTCATCACTCAACGCAAAGTCGTCAGCTCGAGCATGCTCATCGACGGGCACGAGGTCGACGGCGAGCTCTCCGATAAGATTTTGTTGATCCCTGCCGCCGATCCCGGTTTCGATTGGATATTCTCTCATGACATCGCCGGCTTCGTCACCGAATACGGCGGCGCCAACTCCCACATGGCGATCCGCGCCGGCGAGCTCAACATTCCCGCTGCCATCGGCGTCGGTCAAAAGCTGTTCAACATTCTGTCGAGCGCAGAGATCATCGAAATCGATGCGGCGCTCAAACAGTTGAAGGTGCTGCGATGATTGTATTATACTCTCAACGCGTCGAGCTCGTTGCGTCGTATGGCGAGCGACGGGATTGCGCCGATCAAATGATCCCGAAATTCCTCCGCAGTTGCGATCTCGTTCCGATCCCCGTTCCAAACATCCCCAACATCGCCGTTGAGATAGCCTCGACGATCGATCCGCGCGGAATATTTTTGAGCGGCGGCAATGATCTCGGCAGCGCTCCCGATCGAGACGAGACCGAGCGTCGTCTGCTCGAGTGGGCGATCGAAAACGAGCGACCGACCTTCGGAATCTGCCGCGGTATGCAGTTCATCGCTCACCACTTCGGCGCCGCGCTCTCGACCGTCGAAAATCATGTCCGCGTTCGTCATGCCGTCAACGGGCTCATCAATCGCTCGGGCGTCAACAGTTTTCATAAGTTCGGGCTGATCGATGTCCCCGATTGCTTTGAGGTACTCGCGCGCGCCGACGACGGTTCGATTGAGGCGATCGGTCATAAGCAATTGAAGATCGCTGCCGTCGGTTGGCATCCCGAGCGCGAGGCTCCCTTCGTCGACGACGACATTGCGATGATCCAAAAATTTTTTCGTTGAGGTGAAACCATGAAGGCAATCATACTTGCGGCGGGGCGCGGCAGTCGAATGAAGGACAAGACCGAAGCGCTGCCCAAATGTCTCACGCGCCTTTGGGGCAAAACTCTGCTCGATTGGCAGTTGAATGCAATCAAAAATGCCGGCATCAACGACATCGCGGTCGTCACCGGCTACCGAGCGAATGAGATCGCCGCGCGCTATCCCAATCTCAATCACTTCCACAGCGATGTTTGGGACAAAACTCAAATGGTCGCGACGTTGATGCGCGCCGAGCCGTGGCTCACGACCGACGATTGCATTGTCAGCTATGCCGACATCGTTTACACGTCAAAGGCGATTGAGCTGTTGAGGGCGTCGACGGCGGACATCGCGATCACTTACCACACGAAATTTTTGGAGCTGTGGTCGGATCGGTTCGACAATCCGCTCGACGACATTGAGACGTTTAAGCTCGACGGCAATTCAAATCTGATCGAGATCGGTCGGCGGGCGCGGTCGCTCGACGAGATCGAAGGACAGTACATGGGGCTGCTAAAATTTACTCCCGAAGGTTGGTCGGCGATCGCTCGAGTGTTGGCGTCGAATGATCTTCCCAAGGGCATAGAGCGGATCGACATGACGGGGCTGCTGTCGTTCATGCTGTCGAGGGGCGAGACGATCAAGGCGATCGCTTACGACGAAATCTTTTTGGAGGTCGACAACCCCGAAGACCTTGCGCTTTACGAGTCGTGGACGCCCGATCAGTACGGAGCGCTCGTCCGATGAGCGAGCCGGTGTCGATCAAAAAAGCCCTCGATATCCTCAAGGGCGTCAATTCGATCGTGATCACCTCGCACATTCACCCCGACGGAGATGCGATCGGCTCGTCGCTCGCCATGTATCACGCGCTGCGCTCGATGGGCAAATCCGCGCGGATTGTGATCAACGACGCGGTGCCGAAATGTTTCTCGATACTCGACGGCAGTGATTCGATCGTTCGGAAGGTCGACGGCGACGCCGAGCTGATCCTGTTGCTCGACACGAGGATCAATCGAGCGGGAGGAGTGTGCGAAAAAATCTCTGCGCCGATCCTTAACATCGATCATCACGTGTCGAACGACGGCAAGGCTGATTGGTTGCTGCTCGAGCCCGACGCCTCTTCGACGTGCGAGATCGTTTACAGGTTGCTCGTCGCCGGCGGCATTTCGATCGACAAAAGCATTGCGATGAGTTTGTACGCGGGCATCGCCACCGATACCGGTTTCTTCCGCTTCGACAACACCACGCCCGATGCGTTGACGATCGTCGCCGAGCTGGTTCGATTGGGAGCCGAGCCGTCGGTCATCGCCGATTCGGTTGCGACCAAGAGTTTTCGCGAGCTGCAATTGATGTCGGTGGCGATGCAGACGATTGAGACGTTCGACGGCGGCAGGGTGATCGGCATCTTCCTCGACGAGCCGCTGTCGGAATTGGAGTCGACCGACGAGCTGATTGATCTGATCCGATTCGCCGAGGGCGCGGAGATTGCCTTTCTGTTGAGATTCGAGGGGCGAGGGCGTTATCGATTGAGAATGAGATCGCGGCGTTTGGACATCACGAGGATCACTGAAGCGTTGGGCGGCGGAGGACACAAGCATGCGGCGGGCGCGACCATCAAAGGCACTCTGTCAGACGCAAAGCGGATCGTCCTAAACGCAATCAAAGGCGGAGCGCAGGAAGCCCAGCTCGTAGATCATCGGCAGCAGTTTCAACCTCAACCGTTCGTGCTCCGCGCGGAAGGTTTTATCATCGAGCAGCCCCGCCGCCTTCAACGACATCCGCACTTGGTACCAGCCCGCGTCCCACGTTTCGATCAAAAATTTTTTCCGATCGAGTTCATTCCATCGAGCATAAAACGTTTCATAGATCGGTCGCGCCGCATCGACCACCGCCCGCGCCTCCAACGATAAATTATTTTCCCTCAACCATTGAGCCGCAAACCGTTCTTCATCGCCCTCCCACGGATATAAATTATTTTTGATCCGATACGTCTCGCCCTCATATTCCACATTCGCCAACGATGCAGTATTGTTCGAAGGCGCGAACAGCGACCACACCACGCAATCATTGACAAACTCCGTCGGCAACGGAGCCGTCGGTCGAAAGAATTGATCCTTGTCGTTGAGCCACGTCGCCCGCTCGAGGTGCCGCACCGCATGCACCACCATCGCCCGCTCGAAGTTCGACGCCGTGATCGACATGCCGCCCGCACTCGCGTACGGTCCCGACAACAGCGCCGTCTTGATCTGATGAGTGAAGTCATTTCCGTTGCACATCAGCGACGCCAAAAATCCTTCCGCGATCCTGTCCCGTCGATCCTTGTTGAGCGATCCAACCTTCAACGCGCTCGACATCGGCGGGAATTTTTTTGTGCACGGCGGACGCTCAATCCAATTGCTCAACAGCTCACTCCGCGGCGCCGAATAAATTTCCTTCCTCCCGAGCAAGCGCCCCGCCTCGTCAAACACGTCCGCCACGATCTTCTGCTCGATCAACGGAATGTGTCTGTCGAGCCGCCAGATCAAAAATCCGATCGGGAAGCTGCCCTTCGTGTGCGGAAAAATTTTCGACGGGAACAGGAAGCCGCCTTCGAACTCGTAATCGAAAAACCGATCCCGCAACCGTTGATCGTTGGTCGAGAGCATATAGTTGAGCTTTGAGAACATCGCCAGCGTCGCCCGCCGCCCTCGAAACTCCCGATCGATCCGATACAGAAATTGCGCGTAGAGCTCACGACTCACCGCCCCCAATCCGTCAGCCGTCATGAGCTCGCGCACTCGCGTCATCGACACCGACGACTTGTCGATCCGATCCGCACGCCTCTCAAAGTTGTTTGCCATCGCATACGGCGGGTTGATGAAGATAATCCATTCGAGCGTCGGATCGTTGAGATCGTCGACGAGCGCCGACGGCAATTTTTGAGCGTCGTCGTTGAGGTAATCGTACTGAAACACCGTCGCCGACGGGAACGAGCGACGACAATGCTCAACATCGTCATCGAGCAACGTTGAGACGTAACACCGATCGAGCAGAGCGGTCGGCAACACGCGTTCGAGATTGCCGGTGCCCGCCGCCATGTCCCACAATCGAATCCGATCCGATCGAAGGTCGACGGCTCGTTGAAGGTATTGCAGACCGAGGCGCGCGTATTCGAGCGGCGTATAAAATTCGCCCGTCCGCTGCCGACGCTCAATCGTTTCATCAATCAAAGTAGGTCACCTCGTCGCTCAAAAAGCCCAACTCATAAACTTGCGGCAGGAGCTTCGCGCTCAACCGTTCGAACGCCAATCGAAACTCCTCTCCGTCGAGCAGATGAGCGTCCTCGAGCGACCGCCGTATTTGATACCAGCCCGCGTCCCACGCCTCGAGTCGATACTTCTTCCGATCCAAATCTCTCAGTCGAGCGTAGAACGTTTTATAGATCGAGCGAGCCGCGTTCAGAACGTTTGTCGCCTCCGCCGATAAAATTTTGACCTTCAACCAATCGGCGGCAAATCTGTCGGTCTCATGGGGGAGCGGCAAGAAGAGTTCGGGCACCGAGATCGCCCACGTCATTATCTCGTCGACGGGGAACGGGTAGAGGTGGTTGATGATCCGATAAAGCGTCCCCTCGTACTCGACGTTGACGAGCGACGCGGTGTTGTTCGAAGGCGCGAACAGCGACCACACCACGCAATCATCAACGAACTCGGGAGGCAACTTCTTCTTCGGTCTCAAAAATTGATCCTTGTCATTGAGCCACGTCGCCTTCGGTAAGCGTCGGACGGCATGAACTGTCATCGACCGCTCGAAATTCTCCGCCGTCACCGAAAATGCTCCCATGCCGACGTATGGTCCCGATAACAACGCCGTATAGTTTTGATGCATGAGATCGTTGCCGGTAACCATCAACGTGGCAATGAAATCCTCAGTGATTCGATCGCGTATTTTTTTGTTGTGTCGAGCAACGACGAGGGCACTCGACATCGGCGGGAATTTTTTTGTCGGGCGCGGACGCTTGATCCAAGAGTTGAGCAATCGCTCGCGCGGCACCGATCGCAACCGTTTGGAAGCATACTTCTCCAGTCGATCGTCCAACACGTCAAATTTGATCCTCTGCTTGCTCAACGGAATGTGTTCGGCGAGATTCCACATCGCAAAGCCGACGGGGAACTGCCCTTTTGTCCCTTGAAACGCCTTCGACGGAAACACAAAGCCGCCTTCAAATTTATAGTCGAAGAACTGATCACGGAGGCGTTGATCATAAGGCGCGGTGATGTATTTGATCTTAGAGAATACGCCGAGGATCGTCTGTCGCTCTCTGAACTCCCGATCGATCCGATAGAAGAACTGCGCTGAAAGTTCGCGGCTGACTTCGCCCATGCCGCCTTCGGTCATGAGCTTACGAACTTTTGTCATCGACACACTTGTTTTGTAGTCCTGAGTTTTGTCGCGCTCATGATTGTTGGCGGTGGCATAGGGCGGATTAACCAAAACGATCCATTTGAGCTCGGGATTGGAGAGGTCGGCTTCCAACTTCTTGGGCATTTTGCGTTTGAATCCGAGCTTGAGCGATAGTTGAGCATTCTCCAAAAACGGTATGTCGTCGTTTAGATAATCGTATTGAAACACCGTCGCCGACGGGTACAGCCGCCGACAATATGCCGCATCATCGTCGAGCAGCGTCGAAATGTAGCAATACGGCAGAGCATCAGCCGGCAACATAAATTCGAGATTGCCGGTGCCCGCCGCCATGTCCCACAATCGGTATTTACCCGTCTGCCACCACTTTGCACCGACCACTCGTCCTATATATTCGAGCGCCTTCCTTGCGTGTTCGATCGGAGTAAAAAACTCGCCCGTGAATCGCCGCATCTCTATCTGCGTCATTCGATCCATCTTCTGACGGATTGCTATCATCGTTTGCGCCGACGTCACCTTCTCGTACACGCTCCAAAAATATTTGTACTCGGCAGACGGCACCAACTTCTCAATGAGCGTATCATCGTCGAGCCGAAACAGCACGTGCCTTTCGTCGAACTGCAGGCTTTTTTCGCTCTCGATGTCGGTCAAGAAGTACTCCGAACTCTTATGTGAGTTCTCCACATACCTGCCGAACTGCTTCTCCCAATATTGGAAGATGGCATAAAAATTATCCTCGGTGATCTCCTTCTTGAGCTCAAACAACGTGGGCTGGCTCTGCAGATAATTGTTGAGCAACTCGACGAAGTTCTGTTGATCGGATTCGTCGGCGAAATTGTAGATGTGGCAATCGACGATGAGAGGCTCAACGGAGAGGTCGGCGATCAATTTTTTGCACGGCGTCGACGGCGCCAAATCCCAATCGTATTTATGAGCGCGCTTCGATTTCAGCCAGTAATTCGACAGAAGTTCGGACTTAATGATGGCGGCGGATTGTTTGTCGACGACGGCAATGAAACGGCTCGGCACGCGCATATCATCTCCGTACTTCAATCGTCGAATGTAGTAAAGTGATTGGGCGAAGGCACGGGCGCGCCTCTTCACATTTGGCAATTCCCCATCGAATTTGAACTCGAACAGGATTTGCGGAGTGTAGAAGTCGATATTTTTTCTGCTGTCGAGCTTGAGCCCGAAGAACTTCAGGAACGAGAATTTGACTTCCTCCTCGGTGTTGCACTTCGACAGCGCTTGATACAAAGTTTTTTTCATGGCTGAGCCTTTCCGAGGTTGCGCGCGATGGTCGACGAGCGATCGGCGTGATCGATGTAGTACTGTTCATCGGGCGGCAGACGGTTATAGTCGAAGTACCAAGGCAAGTGTTTCAACATCAGCGCGCCCGTCGTCCGCAACGAGAATCTCAAGCTGTAATGCCGCACGTTTTGATAGAGCGCAAAGGTGGTGTCGACCTGCGCATAATAGAGATCGTCGCCGACCTTCGAACCTTCGTAGTAGCCGCGTTCGAAGTCCGCATACTTCTTGCCGTCGGCGATTGTGAGATCATCGTAGACGAGCCCGAGCCCGACCTTGCGAATGAATTTGTTCGACCGAAGGATCGTCAACAGCCGCCCGACCACATCTTTGGGGCAACGGTCGATCGGAACGACATCGGGATCGGTGTAGACGTACGGCGTTCGAATGTCAAGCTCGTCGAGCACGCCGCTCCTCCACAACGCCTTAAATCCCAAATTCCGTTTGAGCTCGAGCACTCGAATGCGATCGTCCGCGCGGAGCCGTTGATAGTAATCGAACAGCGGCGGATAAGTCGAATTGTTGTCGAGCACGATCAGATTTCGATAGCCGGCGTCGATCAACCAATCGATCAGCCGACGCATCACGCCGATCCGATCACGCGCGTTGATGAAGATCGGCACCGACCACGCATCGACGTCGTAATCGGGCGCAAGAAATTTCCTCTCGCCGTTGAGCGCATTGTCGAAGTAGTACTCGGCAATCTCGTCGACATCGTAATCGTTCTGTTGACGAGCGACGCGATACCGATCGAGGTAAGCGAGCGCCTTTTGACGATCGCCGACGGCATAATTCGCCACGCCCGCGATGAAATTCAAGTAGAAAAACCGATTGAGGATCGACGGATCGGGCATGAGCGCGGCGTAAATGTATTGACGAGCGCGAG